>CAJQOL010000202.1 GCA_905479925.1 uncultured Kangiellaceae bacterium
AGCTCAGAGTTGTTGATGTTGTCAATGGCTTTACCCGATAAAACCGCGTGTGTTGCGTATGCAGAGACACTTTTGGCGCCATTAGCTTTTAAAGCTCCAGCGGCAGTACAAAGTGTTCCAGCGGTATCCACCATGTCATCAACGATGATGCAGTCTCTACCTTCAACATCTCCAATGATATGCATAACTTCAGCTTTGTTGGCTTCAGGACGACGTTTATCGATAATCGCTAAGTCAGAATCATTTAAACGCTTTGCAACCGCTCTTGCTCTTACCACACCGCCAACATCGGGAGAAACAACTATTTCATCACCGGTTGCGTTAGTATGGATGTGCTCAATTAAAATAGGCGTCGCGTAAACATTGTCCACTGGAATATCAAAGAAGCCTTGAATTTGGTCAGCATGTAAATCAACGGTTAATACGCGGTTGATACCGACTACAGCCATCATATCAGCAACCACTTTGGCACTAATTGGAACGCGAGCACTTCGTACGCGACGATCTTGGCGCGCATATCCAAAGTATGGGACCACAGCGGTAATACGCCCAGCGGATGCACGGTGCAAGGCATCAGCCATAATTACCAGCTCCATTAGGCTTTCATTGGTTGGTGCGCAGGTAGATTGTACGATAAAGACATCCATGCCCCTTACGTTCTCAAGAATTTCGGTGTTAACTTCTCCGTCACTAAAACGAGAAACTTTGGCTTTACCTAGATCACACTCTAAGTAAGAGGCGATTTTTGCCGCTAGTTCTGGTGTTGCGTTACCACTGAAAAGCATTAATTCAGACATGGCTAGTCCCCAATTGTTTGATTTGGTATGGATGAAACAAAGAATAATACATTAAGACGGATTTTTTTGCTTTTATTTAACAAGTTTTTCGTGAAGAGGGATAAACAGAAAATAGCTTGCATAAGAGAAAATAACGTCATGGCAATGCAAAGAAGAAAATGGCTGGGATGGCAGGATTTGAACCTGCGCATGACGGGATCAAAACCCGTTGCCTTACCGCTTGGCGACATCCCAGCAATGTGTTCTCAATCGAAAACTTTTCAAACACTAAACATTATAGCCTAGTTTTTGATGCAATCTTGATTGATTGACTCCCCGAGCAACAAAAGTTAACCAGCTCGGTTCACATAGGGCGGCTATTTTACTAGCTTCTTCCAAATTGTCAAAGACAGAAAACAAACTACTTCCTGACCCTGTCATTCTGGCATTACCTGAATGTTGCTGTAACCATTCAAGCGCCTGTTTTACCGGTTGATAATGTTCCGTCACAAGCTGTTGCATTGTGTTGAAACCATCAAAAGGTAACCCCAGTGATTTGAGGTCGCGTATTGTGATGGCTTTGCTATTTCTTGTCAACAGTGGATTTGAAAAAATTTCACCGGTTGCTACGTGACAGGGTGGTTGAATGACTAAAAAGTAAGCTTCTGGAACTTCGTAGGGGGTAATTTCTTCACCAATACCCTCAACAAACGCACTACGACCATGGATAAAAATGGGTACATCCGCACCTAGACTAACACCTATTTCAGCCAATTTTTCGAGAGATAATTGGGTATTCCATAGATGATTGAGTGTAACTAACGCGGTTGCACAGTCAGAGCTTCCACCACCAACGCCGCCGCCAACGGGCGATTTTTTCTCTAAATGAAGTTTTGCGCCCAATTGACATCCTGTCTCTTGTTGTAACCGTTTTGCCGCTTTTACTACTAAATTATCCTGGCCACCAAGCGCAGGCTGGTCGCAGCTAAAAGTAATATCACTGGTTTGGGTGGGCGTTATTTGCAAAGTGTCGCCAAAGTCTAGGAGCTGAAAATAGCTTTGCAATAAGTGGTAACCATCTTTGCGTTGACCGATAAACTGCAGAAACAGATTGAGTTTGACCGGGCAGGGCCAACTGCTTGTCATTTGAGAGAGTTGGAATGTCATTGATGTCGATAATTGCGTATTAGATTAATCAAGTAATAGCCTTTGCTTGTCTGTTTTTAGTTACTCGAAGAACTGCCATCGCTTGGCGACTACTTTTATGCTCATTTGAGGGTGAACAGCTTTTATCATTTTGGGGACTACATAACCTTGAAAACGGCGGTATTTTGAAAAGTCGACCTGCCAGTCAGCCAGCGAAATTGAATCAATTTGACCTTTTTCATTGTAGCTCACTTGCTCGCCAGCCTTTCCTGAAGGAATGCCTTTAACCCAAAAAGCGAGAGCTTCTATAGGAAAATCCCAACCTAAGCTTTGCTGGAGTAGAACATGTGCGTTTTCATGTTGGCGCTTTTCTTCGTCGGGGATCGACAAATAAGCCTGTTTTTTCTCCTGAACTAAATGAGCGACGGTGACACCAAGTGGACCTGAAACCAAAAAATCAAACTCTGAGTTCTTTTTTTTCCACTTTAAACTGGCGGTAGCATTGTCAGAGGGCGTTGTAATAGCAATACGCGCGTTAAGTTGCCAATGCTGTAAGTTCTTTAAAGGAATCTCTCTCGCAGGGTCTAATAGCGTTGGTGAACGCCCTGCACAGCCCGTGAGTAAAACAATTATCAGTGTTAGCGCAGCCGTCCTAGCGGTGAAAAAATTCACTATAACTCCACACCAAAACGTTTAATGGTGTTGGCTAACAAGTAATTGTCTCGATCCAATGTTTTGGCTTTTAACCAAAATTCCCGTGCGCTTTTTTTGTCGCCTGTCGCCCAATAAACCTCACCAATGTGAGTCGCTACATCGGCGCTCGGCGACATTTTAAACGACAACTTTAAAAAGCGCAGCGCGATATCAAATGCGCCCTTTCTAAATGCTAACCAGCCTTTGCTATCAATAACCGCTGCATTATCGGGCATCGCCTGAAACGCCTGCTCAATGAGTAAGCTCGCATAATCAAGCTCTTGGTTAACATCGGCAAGGGTATAACCCAGCGCGTTTTTAATATTGAAATTTTGAGGGTCTAAACTAAGCAAGTATTTGAAATCCGCAATCATCTCATCAAATAATCCAAGGGGTTCTTTAAACAAGGCACGGGAATACAAATAATCTTTATTCTCAGGATCATTCTTTAAAGCTTCGTCCAACCAGTCAACGGCTTGTTGATAGTGTTTGTTGTTCCTTAAAAAGTTAGATGCAGCAAGATTAAACTGCTGAACTCTTTCCGGATCGGTTATTTTGGTAGACGCGGTGTTTAATAGTTCTAGCAGTGGTTCTACTTTGTCCGCCAGTTCGTCGATTCTGATCTTCTTAAAAAGCAATATTAAGCTGTCCGGATGAGTTTCTAACGCCGACGCAAGTCTTTGTCTTGCCTCAATTTTACTGACATGTTGGCTTAGAATTTCCAGTTCAATATTAATAAGTTGTATTTGCTCATCCAGATTTCTAGCGAATTTTGCAGTACGCACGGTACCAAGTGCCTTACTAACATTTCCATCTAAAGCGTAGAGTTTCGCTAGCTCAACTTTTGCTCGAGTTAAATTAGGCCCGTCAGTTACCAAGTCGTAACAAGCTATTGCCTGAGCATATTGTTTGGTTTGGCTGGCGGCATTACCACAGAAAAAATAGACCATTTGCGGTTTATACTCACTGCCTAGTAGTTTCTGGTACTCGGCCAAGCTTAAGTTATAGTCGCCGGTTGCAAAATAAGCTGCAGCAAGATAAAAACGCGCCTCTTCATCTTTTTTGTTTCGCTTTAACCATCGGCCAAAGTGCTGCTTTGCTAAATCATATTTCTTTAGATCATAAAGAAGCTGACCTAATAACTGACTTATAGGCTGTGAACGCGGGTAATCTGAATGTAATTCACGCAGCATTGCTTCGGCTTTGTCATCCTGACGGGCTTGATAATACAGTTGCGTTTTAAGTTCTATTGCTGGAATAAAGTCTGCTCTAATCGCTAATGCCTGGTCTAATTGTGAAAATGCTTGTTGCATAATCGCGGTGGGAGACTTAGTTAATTTGGCAACCCGAGAGAAGAATGCGCCTCGTGCATAGAGGATTGAAATTGATTCAGGATACTGATTGGCCAATTCTGAAAAGTAGGCATTAGCAACAGCCGGGGACTGTTCGCTAGCGATTAAGTCAAGCTGAATGGCCAAGTCTTCAGGGCTAGATAAAAGTACGATCAAATCATTGGTAAGCGAAACCGCAGTATCAATATTTTGTAGCGCTAGTAATGCTGAAATTTTAAGGGATAGCGCGTCTGCCGACCGAGGCTCAATAACTTGCCACATTTCAGCAGCTTGTATAATAGCAACCTGATCCCCAGCGTTTTGGGCAGATAGAACCGCAGACTCAATGAGGTCTAAGCTTTTTGACACTCTTGCTGCAGACAGGTAATAACTCGTGGCTAAATCATACTGTCCGTTAGCAAAAGCTAGGTCGGCGGCAATGATCGACTCGTACAAATCAGCTTTCTGGCGTGGATCTAGCTTTGAAATGTCCGCCAGTTGGTAGTTATTTTGAGGTGTTTGGTAGGCCTCACTATCAGCGCCATTGCTTGCGCAACTTGCTAAAATTGCGGTGACGCAAATACTACCTAAAATTTTGCTTAATACTTTCAATTTCATGGGGTTACTACTTTTCTCGCTATTATTTATGGCGACTTTTTAGTCAATTTCTCAGGAAACAGCATTTCACAGAAACGGTAATCGAACAAGCCAATAAATGTTAAAATGTTAGTCACTTCGCTTACATTCCGTCTTTTACTGACATTTTGCTCTTCCGCTTACCGTTTGTTCAATGGCTACAGCGGTTGAGACCGATGTAATCCAGCTTAGTTGCAGTCAGTCGTTATCTTTCCTTAAATTAGTCGGCTCGGTACTAAGCATCTAACCTCGACTTTGACCATTTTATCTATTTTTTAGCGCTTCGCCGACTGGCAGGGGCTTAATTCTAGACAAAATGACATGACATAACGGTAAACTAGGTAATATTTCGACATAATATGCGTTACGGCTACAAAATACCACTAAACTACGCTCTCTAAAACAAAGCGTAAAATAGTTAACCGGAACTATAATTTATGCCCAATTCAGGATAGAATTGCGGGCATAACCAATGCAAGTGTTTTTCTACCGTTGCAACGAGTCTACTTTGATATTATTTGAACGCCCTATCAACAGCCTAAATAAGCCAGATTCAACCGGCCTATCGAGCGCCACTGACGCGGCGGGTAGCTATAATTCAGACAATGGCATAGACCAGCGCTTTCAATCTTTGTTCAATTCTTAGCGTCTTTCATTATGCCCGTTGCTATTTTAGGTATTAATCATAAAACTGCGCCTGTTTCTGTTAGGGAAAAAGTGGCGTTCGCTCCGCATAATATCCAACAGGCTCTAAAATCTTTTACTGAAGATACATTGATACAAGAGGTAGCGATCTTATCAACTTGTAATCGAATGGAGGTTGTTTATCGATTGCCCCAAGCGACAGAAGATAATGATTCGCAAAAACGAGTTTTGAGTTGGTTAGCCAAATACCACCAGGTTGGCCATAATCAGATAGAGCCTCATTGTTATTACCATAACGATGCAAACGCAGTTAGCCACTTAATGGCTGTCGCCTGTGGATTGGACTCTATGGTATTAGGTGAGCCGCAAATACTCGGACAGGTCAAAGACGCATATGGGTATGCTAGTAATGCAGGAACCATGGGGCGGTATTTGAACCGCTTGTTTGAACAAACCTTTACGCTAGCAAAGCAGGTTCGAACGGATACCCAAATAGGTGAGAGCGCGGTTTCGGTTGCGTATGCGGCGGTTACCTTAGCAAAAAGAATCTTTGCAGACTTTGAAAAAGTAACCGCTTTGTTCATAGGGGCCGGTGAAACCATTGAGTTGGCTGCTCGACATTTGGTTCGTCAAGGGGTCAAGAATATTCACGTTGCGAACCGAACCGTAGAAAGAGCAGAATCCTTGGCTATAGAAGTTGGCGGCCAGGCTCACAGTTTAGCGAGTTTACCTGAACTGGTTCAACAGGCTGATATTGTAATAAGTTCGACCGCAAGTCCTATTCCTGTTATTGGTAAAGGTTTAGTTGAAAATGCTATTGTCGCCAGGCGCCATCGTTCTATGTTTATGGTTGATTTGGCTGTCCCAAGGGATATTGAGCCAGAAGTTGCCTCCTTAAATGATATTTATCTTTATACGGTTGATGATATGCAAGGTGTCATCCAGGAAAATCTAAAGCTACGAGAAGAAGCGGCAAAAGAGGCATTTGAAATTGTAGAGCTGCATTCTGCAAAATATTTAGCCTGGTTAAAGTCGTTAACGTCAGTATCCCTGTTAAAGGAATTTAGAACACAAATAGAAAATATTAAAGACGACGAGATTGGTAGGGCTATTGCCAAACTTTCTCATCAAGATGAACAGACAGAAAAGCTATTTACTGAGTTAGCGAACCGCTTAACAAAGAAATTTATGCATTTACCCAGCCGTTCAATACGTAAAGCCGGTGAAGAAAATGACCTGGAACGATTACAATGGTTAGCGGAAATTTTTGAACTAAAAAAAGACAAGTAATATTTAGCGGGTCAGAAATACTAGAAAAACCACCATGATTAGAACTGCTGATTAAAGAATTTAAAAGAAAAAAATAGATTATCATCCTGAAGAATAGAAAACGATAAATTGTGGTCACACCTGTGACAAATAAATGATTAGTAAACGTTGAAGACTATAACTATGAAAGATTCAATTTTAAGAAAATTAGAAACCTTAAGTGAGCGCCATGAAGAAGTGGGGCATTTGTTAGGTGATCCCGATGTACTAGCGGACCAAAATAAGTTCAGAGAATTATCGAAAGAATATGCACAACTTGAAGAAGTGGTCGCTTGCTTTGCGAAATATAACGAAGTTATTGAAAACTTAGAAAGTGCTCAGGAAATGATGAAAGATTCCGATCCTGATATGCGCGAAATGGCAGAAGAGGATTTTAAGGACTGCAAAAAACAAGTTGAGCCGTTAGAGCTTGAGCTGCAAAAATTGTTATTACCAAAAGATCCAAATGATGATAAGAATATCTTTTTAGAAATTCGGGCTGGCACCGGTGGCGACGAAGCGGCGTTATTTTCTGGTGACCTGTTCCGTATGTATAGTCGGTATTCTGAGAAAAATCGCTGGCAAGTAGAAGTGATGAGTGAAACTAGAAGTGAGCAAGGTGGCTACAAGGAAATTATCTGTCAGGTTTCAGGAAGCGGCGTATATTCAAAGCTAAAATTTGAGTCTGGGGTGCACCGAGTTCAACGAGTACCTGAAACAGAGTCTCAGGGCAGAGTTCACACCTCGGCGTGTACGGTAGCGGTAATGCCGGAAGCCGATGAGTTAGATGAAATTGATATCAACCCATCGGACTTGCGCATTGATACCTTTCGAGCATCCGGAGCTGGGGGGCAGCACGTTAATAAAACAGACTCCGCAGTTCGAGTTACCCATTTACCAACCGGTATGGTCGTCGAGTGTCAAGATGGCCGCTCGCAACACAAAAATAAAGCGCAAGCATTAAGCGTTTTAAAATCTCGTCTTCTTTCCGCACAGGAAGAAAAAGCGCATAGCGAACAAGCTGAAGAAAGGAAGAGTTTAGTCGGAAGTGGTGACCGTTCGGAAAGAATAAGAACCTACAATTTTCCGCAAGGTAGAATGACCGACCATCGAATTAATCTTACCCTTTATAAACTGGATGAAATCATGCAGGGTGATTTAGAGCAGTTGTTAGGGCCTTTAACCAGTGAACACCAAGCGGATCAGCTAGCCAGTCTATCTGAAAACGGGTAACAGAAAACCTATAGCGATAGTTCGTCGGGTGAATAACTGTGATAGACAGGGTAGATAATAAGCATAGAAAAATTGATAACGTTTTGCTCGTTGGCGGAACCCACGGTAACGAGCTCACCGGTATTCATTTAGTGCAGCAATGGCAGTCTCATCAAAGAGCGCAAAACTATCCTCTTTTCGAGCTCGATTTTTTATTGGCTAATCCGCTGGCAATCGAACAGAACCGGCGTTATTTAGATCATGATTTAAACCGTTGCTTTAAATTGACTGACTTAGACAATCCTGATTTGTTAAGTCACGAGCAGCAGCTTGCAAAATCAATTAATCGCCAATACGGCCCCAAACTCTCAGAACAATCACATTCAGAACAGTCGCAACCAGAGCCGTCACGCTTAGAACTACCCGAGTCGGAAATAACGGGTACCACTACAAAGCAATCTAAAACTGATTTTATTATCGATTTGCATACCAGCACTGCCAATATGCAAACTAATATCGTACTTATCCATATTGACGAATTTCATTTACAGCTTGCAGCTTATTTGAAGCAGCAGCTTGATGATGTTGTGATCACTTGTGAATCCAAATTAATGAAAGACCATCACTTTCTTGAGTCAATATCGCCAAAGGGAATCGTGATTGAAGTAGGCCCTATTGCTCAGGGAAGCTTAGAGTATCCCTGTTATGAGAAAACGGAACAAGCGGTAATTAAAACGCTTGATTTTATTTCCTTGTATAACAGCGGAAATTATAAACCGATAGACGGTGAAATTGAGTTGTTTAGTTATTATGCTAAATTGCATTTCCCAAAAGATAGAAAGGGTCAAATATGTGCGTTGGTTCACCCGAGATTAGTCGGCGAGGCTTATCCTAAAATTGAACCGGGTGAATCTTTGTTTGTAACATTTGAAGGAGAAGATGTTGCTTATCAGGGAGAAAGTACGCACTTAGCCTTTATTAATGAGGCAGCCTATTATGACCAAGATATTGCGCTGTGTTTATGCCAACCAATTAGCTATCAGCTCGTTGGTAATACGGTGAACCAATCGACACCGAGTGTCAGTCATGAAATCTAATCAGCTATCGGTCGAGCAGGCGATTAGCTGGGCAACTGAGCAGCTTAAAGTCGGGGAGCAGCCTAAAGACGAGGAAGATCTTAAAGATGAGGAAGATCTTCGAGTCGGTGAAGAGCTTAAAAACGAGGAAGAACTTATACTCGAGGAAAAGCTTAAAAACGAGGAAAAACTTAAAGCCAAGCAATATCATGCCATGTCCCCTCAAGCTCAGGTAGAACAACAATCAGCATCGGTCGACGCGAGCTATTTAGTGAGTCACGTACTGGATAAGAGTTTTACTTGGCTCAAGACTTGGCCTGAATCACTTTTGTCCCAGTCACAAGCAGAGCGATTACAAGCCTGTGTTAAAAGGCGCCAAGCCGGCGAACCTATCGCTTATATTACTGGCGTAAAGGACTTTTGGACCTTGACTCTAAAAACGAACCCATCAACCTTAATACCAAGAGCTGAAACGGAGTTATTGATTGAACAAACTTTGGCTCAGTTAGATACTAAACAAGCACTTAACCTTTTGGATTTGGGAACCGGAACCGGTGCAATAGCGCTATCCTTAGCTAAAGAGCTTCCTAATAGTCAAGTTTATGGCTGCGATTTTCAAAAAGGAGCGGTCGAGCTTGCGATAGAGAACGCCCAATTTAACCAATTAGAGAACGTGCATATCTTTCAAAGTAACTGGTTCTCGTTAGTGCCAAAATTAGACTTTGATGCCATCGTTGCAAATCCGCCCTATGTCGAACCAGGGGATCCTCACTTGCTGCAGGGGGATTTAGTTTTTGAACCTAACAGCGCATTAGTCGCTGAGGACAATGGGCTAGCGGATATTCGTAATATTGCTAATGAGGCAAGAGCCTACCTTAAAGCTGACGCGCCATTATTGTTGGAGCATGGTTATAATCAAGGAAAGCAAGTTCGGGATATTTTGCAACAGTACGGCTATTCAAAAATAACAACGATTGCTGACCTTGATAATAATGACCGGGTGACGTTGGGGTTTAAATGATGCTTTCAGATAATGATTTACTTAAATATTCGCGTCAAATTATGCTACCTCAATTGGATATTGACGGCCAGCAAAAGTTATTGAATAGTCAGGTACTAGTCATTGGGTTAGGTGGACTAGGTGCTCCGGTAGCGTTATACCTTGCAGGTGCCGGGGTTCAGCGCTTGATTCTTGTTGATGATGATAAGGTTGAAATATCTAACTTGCATAGGCAGGTTATCCACCGCAATCAATCACAAGGTGAAAGCAAGGTGAATTCCGCCAAGTGCCGCTTGAATGAGCTTAACCCTGACGGCGAAGTGGTCACCTATGAGCAACGCTTAAACGAAAAAGAGTTGTTACCACTAATTGAACAAAGTGACGTGGTAGCTGACTGTAGCGACAACTTTGAAACACGCTTTTTATTAAACCGGCTTTGTAACAAACTACAAACACCTTTGGTTTCTGGTGCTGCGATCCGCTGGGAAGGGCAGTTAACCACCTTTACTATGCAGCCAGACACCCCTTGCTATCGCTGTTTATATGATGAGATAAGTGCTACCGATCAAAGCTGTTCAAGCAACGGTATTATGGGGCCGGTGGTTGGTATAATAGGAAGTATGCAGGCTCTTGAGGTCATTAAACTAATTACCGGTTGCGGCAAACCGCATGTAGGCCAATTAACTTTGTTTGACGGACTGGATTTATCATTTAATAAACTGATGTTTTCGCCCGTCAAGGACTGTCCGGTCTGTTCAAAATAAAACTATTTGGCTAGGTCTTCAAGGAACTGGTATTTAGGTTTTACGCTCCTCAGTAACTCACCGGTACTTAGCCCCTAATAACTGCTGAGGATTATTTTTGTTAGCGGCTAAAAATGATGTTTTAACCGACAGATATTTTCGGCGTCATTCGCTATATGCCGTCAAAAACTAAACACTGTTACGAAACAGTCGACCAAGACTAAAGTTGATCGATTTCTTTCTTAAGGTCATAACCCTTATCGGTAACAATCGCTTCTAGAACCCTAACGCGCTCTTCTAACTGTTCAATGCGTTCTACTCGCTGCTCGAGTGGTGATGAATCAAAAGAAGGAACCTGCTTTGTTTTAATCCACTCCCTCGCCAAACCCGCCAATAAAGACGCTACGACGATTATTGCAACCATTTCAAAAACAACCATTGGTAATCTCCTCAAATTTTATTAAGCTCTGTGCATGTGGCCTAGAGATATCTGTTTCAATCCACAGTTGACTAATATACTATAAATTTACTGAATATCTATAGGTATTAACTAACTGTAACAAGATGTCTAATAGCCTCTCTGACAAAGCCCTGCTAGTACTGGAATTATATGCTTCATCTCCATCAACGAGCATTGATTCTGATTTATTCCAAATAATTAAGAAATCACTGAAAATTAGTTCTTTTGTTACTGATGTCATCAATGATCAAGAATCTTTGTGCATTGAGAAAATCGAGTGGCACAATGCTAATTCATCCGATGCATTTAGGGAGCTATTACAAAGGCAGCTCGGTGAACAGCTTTTTAATCTCGAAAGCAATAATGGCACTTGTGACCAAAAATCGGAAAAGGTAGATTTAGAGTCGCAACCAAATAAGCACCTACAACTACCCCTGAGTGCAGAGCCGCCATCGCTGGAGCTTTATTTTTCAGGCTCCGGACGTGATAACTTTCAGCAAGAGGCTAATGTCATGCGGCTGCTTCGGTCGGTGCGGCGTTGCCACTCCGCCGCTATCGCCACCTTAGAGCTAGCTCATCAACTAAGCATTGAAGAGTCGAGTGCCAGAATGAGCATACTTGCAGAAGTCCTCATTCAAACGGCATACGCATGGAGCTATGCGTGCCAACGTGCCACCTTTGGCCTTCCCGCCAGTTTGAACCAACAGCAACCGAGCGAAAATTTGTTAGTGGTAGCGATGGGAAAACTTGGAGGAATGGAGTTAAATTTTTCCTCAGATATCGACTTAATTTTTTTCTATCTGAGTGACGGTGAAACCCAAGGCGGCCGCCGAAAAGTAGGCAACAGTCGATTTTTTCAGAAGGTAGGTATACAACTTATAAAGTTGCTAAACGAGTCAACCGAGGACGGATTTGTCTTTCGAGTCGATATGCGACTAAGGCCTTACGGTGACTCCGGTAACTTGGTAATGTCGATTGCTCAGGCTGAAGATTATTATCATGAACAAGGAAGAGGCTGGGAACGTTTTGCAATGGTAAGAGCAAAAGTTGTGACTGGCAGTTCGCTCGAGCAGCAGGCGCTCTATCAGATTATTACCCCTTTTGCGTTTAGACGATACATCGATTACGGTGTCATTGACTCATTGCGTAATATGAAATCGATGATTCAGCGAGAAGTTAGACGTCGCGGTTTAAAAGGAAATATAAAACTGGGAGCCGGTGGCATACGTGAAATAGAGTTTATGGTGCAATCGTTGCAGTTAATACAAGGGGGACGAAATAAACGTCTGCAGGAAAAAAGCGTCTTAAAAGTATTACCTCTATTGGTCGAAGAAAAACTATTGCCGAAGACCACTAGTAAAGAGCTCGCAAGTAATTACCAATTTTTACGTCGTTTAGAGCATTGCTTACAAGAGCTAGAAGAAAAACAAACCCAGCAGCTACCGAGTGATGACAAAACACAAATGATAATTGCTGATGTTATGGGGTTTGCTGAGTGGAATGATTTTGAGCGACACTTAAATCAAATTCAGGAAAATACCAATACTCATTTTAATGCGCTTTTTGGCGAAGAAAAAACGCAAGATGAAAGCGTTAGTGAATTTTTTCTGTCGCTTTGGGAAGGGCATATTGATGTATCTCACTTGGTACAAAAATATGTTGGACTTGAGAGCGAGGACGCCGACAGTTTTTTAACTCAATTGTCGCAATTTCGTGATTCCCATATTGTTGATAATTTATCCTCAAGAGGGGCTAAGCGTTTGAAACAGTTTTTACCGAAACTGTTAGCGATTTGTCTGGATACTGAGCAGCCTCAGCAAACCTTAGGCAGTTTGCTAAAAATACTAAAAGCCATCCTCAAACGAACCGCTTATCTTGAGCTATTAAGTGAAAATTTACCGATCTTACAACACTTGGTTGATCTGGTTAGTCGCAGTCAATGGATTGCTAATCGACTAGCTGAGAGTCCGTTGTTATTTGATGAACTGCTTTATCCCAATAGTCTATATGAACCGCTAACCTCCGCGGATCTACAAAATGAGCTTCGGCAAAACTTATTAAGAATTGATGAAAGCGATACCGAGCAGTTACTCGATGCAATAAGAAGCTTTAAGCAAATAAACGAGCTTAGGGTAGCTGCGGCGCTGCTTTCTGAACGATTAAGCATTTCTCAGGTTAGCCGCTATTTGACTCAGCTGGCCCAGGTAATCATCGATACCAGTATGCAAATCTGTTGGCGAGGGCTTACTGAAAAATACGGATGGCCGCAAGGGTTGCTTAACAATGATGCTGAAGAATCGCTGACAACATCGATAGATATGGGGTTCGCAGTCATTGCTTACGGAAAGTTAGGCGGTACCGAACTTGGCTTCAATTCCGACCTTGACTTAGTCTTCTTATTCAACCAACCGGCAAGTGACTCGACCCTATTTGCTAACCAGCAAAACAGTGAGCATAAGCGCCATCAAAAACACGAACAAAAACGTAACGTGCATAAAAAATCAATTTTAGTTAGCCGTTTTTAT
>CAJQOL010000203.1 GCA_905479925.1 uncultured Kangiellaceae bacterium
CCCGTCAGTTTTTTGTTTTGTGCGTCACCTATCAAAAACTAAAATTGATTGAAACGATTTGTTTTAAGCGCGACCATTTTCATAACCAAGTTGACTTTAAGCCCTATGGTTTATCTCAAAAGAATATAACGACAAACTGGAAAATACTGGTGAAGTTGCGGGAAGAGGCTAATGAACCTAGTTCTTCTTTTCTAGCATAGCTAACTCAAACCTTCTAACGGTTGACCTTATCAAAGGTCGATAAAGCAGTCTCAATAACCAACCAGGGAAAAATCGACCACGCTCCTCCAATTCTACCCTCGCCCTAGGATGCTCCATAAAAGATAACAATGGCGGTTTGAACTGATAATGACGACCGTGAAACTCGATAGCTTTGAGATGCTTTGGATTTTTATAACCATAGTGTGAAGGTGCTATAAGCCTGAGCGGAGCGCCGTGCGCCGAACACAAAGCTTTACCATCAAGCTCATCAGCAAGCAGAACCTCTGTTTGAAGAAGGTCGCTTAGCAGCATTCTTGAACGATACCCATCTAAGCTCTTGAATATAACCCAGTGGATAGAATCAGCATTTGTCATTCTTGGCTTAACTAACTGTTCAAAGAAGTCGATAAAACGAAATCCTGCCCAACGAATATTTTTTGCTGTCCATGTGGTAACGCAATGGAAGTCGCTCGCCTGTGTTGTTCTAACTAGTTGCTCTAAGTGTTCGCCGGTTAGACTAAACGTCTGCCCAGTTACAATCGAAACACTCAATCGAATCGGTCCAAAATTTTTTCGGTACCGATTAGCATAGGGCGACAATCCAAACCTTGGAAAATCGCCAGACACGTATTGTCCTGGCGGAAGTGAGCTTTTCTCTATTGGCTTATTCATAGGATTCTTCTATATCCTGTACAAAACCGCTGCGGCAATAAAACACGTAGTGGCAACGAAGATTCCAAAGAACGGAACGTTAAACCAATAGCGTTTCGCTAGTACAAGATAGCTGACGCCTATCAATGTTGGTAGGATAGAAAACCACAGGGAGTTTTGTATCAGCTCATTATGAAAAATAGCCAGCGGTACATAGAACAGCGCAACCATTATTGCCCCATAGCTATGGCTTGCGTTAAATCCTATCCATGCCTTCCATAAGGTAGTTTGTTTGGTCAAAATTAGGGTTGAATTTTGCATCGACTCTTTCAGTTCAACGTCATGAGGATCGAACCTATTGCCACGAAAGGTATAGATCAAGTGAATCAATCCTAGAAGACCAAACACCGCCGCCCCCGCCACTAGTAATATTTGAGCCATTAAACTATCTCCTTCATTCAACTGAGTCGATTACCTTGATTAGAATTCATTATTCTTGAAATATTTCAACCAATCCGTATTAACAACCGCGCCAATTTCGGTTAGCAGGTTCATTAATCCTAAATGAGCTCGATCAAAACAGAGTTGCTCCTGATAGAAACCGTTAAGGACTTTCACTAACTTTCGACTGTCTTCATTTGGTTTTCCTGGACAAGGTTGTTTGTTACTAAAGTCAAATCTATCCGTCGCATAGGCCTCACAGAGCCAGCGACCAAAAGGCTCAATAGAATCGACAAGCTCGGCCTCAAACTCTTCCAATGAAACCTCACATGATATGACTTTTAACCCTTTGTAAGCTCTATGTAATGACTCCTTCTCTTTGCCGTGCACGAATGTATCTACCAGTGCAGGAATCAAGGCTACGAATCGAGAAATGAATTCAGTACTAAGGGTCCTTACACAGCCGAAATCTAGAGCGCCTAAATTTCCGTCATTTAAAACTAGGAAATTTCCCGGATGAAGGTCTGCATTAATACGCTTCAATTTAAATACGCAATACCAGAAGTAGTCAAAGAGCTGCTGTCCCAATAAATCTCTCTGATGTTGCGAAGGATTCGTTTCTAACCATTCTGAAATATGTTGGCCGTCTAAACGCTCTAGCGTTAAAATGCGCTTGCTTGACAGGTCGTCCACGACATAAGGGATCTTAACCCAAGGCAACTCAACGCTCTTTCTAAACCACTTTATATTGTCAGCTTCCACATGATAATCGACCTCTTCCCTAAGGCGTTCTTGCATTTCCATCATCATGATTTCCAAAACTTGTTTTTGAGGCAACAAATCGCTTAGTTTTGAAAGTGTCGAAAAAAGCTTCTCAATAATTTGTATATCACTTTCAATCGTTGAGGCTATTCCTGGATATTGAACTTTAATCGCTACAGCGTCATCATTAAATGTAATTCCACTGTGAACTTGGCCAATACTAGCTGCCGCAAAGGCATGACTGTTAAACTGACGAAATAGGTCATTAGGCCCTTGCGAAAATTCTTGGATAAACTGTTTTCTCACCAACGCTCGATTAATCGGAGGAACTTGATAACAAGCTTGCTTTAATTTTTCCCGAATTGATAAAGGGAGAACATCGGCCTCCATGCTCAATATTTGGGATACTTTTAACGCCGTTCCGCGCAATTGCGCTAATACCGTAAAAACTAGCTCGGCAATCTGTTCTTCGTGTTTTAACTTTAAGGTTGGTTTATCTTGTTGGTTAGTGAGTAGCGAGCGGGCTTTATAACCCACATGTTTAGCCCCGACTCTTGCCGCAGTCAGGCCTGTAATAGCGCTTCGTTTTAGCTTTGAAACTGGAATATTTTTTTCGGACATTTGTCACTTCCTCAACGAACAAACGACTTAGCTAAAATCATTTTGTTTAAGAAACCGCTTCCCATAAACCGGAACAAATGAGCCTTAACAAAAAAACCGACCAAATCAGTCATTTTGCTGACGATTCCCGTTTTAAGAATTTCTATCCCTAGGGATAAAGACATATCAACTAACTGGGTGGTATTACTAAATTCGTCCGAATCGTCCTTGATCCAATAAAGTAAAATTGCAAGAATAAAGTCATTGGTTAATTTTGCGGTATAGGCGGTAAAGGGTGATTTTTCAATCTCCCCTGATTGCTCTGCTTCAGTCAATAAATCGTGAATAACGCCGACAAACTCCTTTCTAACGGGGGTTACTTCTTCGAATAAAATACTTGGAGACTGCATGATCATTTGCAAACTTTCGCCGACAAATTCCCTATCGGGTAAAAGCTTTTCTAGATAAATGTCGATTAATAACTGTAATTTTTCCTGCAAAGAGTAGCTTTCCAAATCCGGCTCTTGCATAAACCCTTCGACAGCCAGCTCTGCTTGTAGACCGTAGTAGCCGAAAATCAGCTTATCCTTACTCGAAAAGTACTTATAAATCGTCGCGTCACCAATACCGACTTCTCGGGCAATCTGCTTCATGGTAGTCGCTTCAAAGCCTTTATCAGAAAACATCTCTACCGCTGCATGGATGATAGACCGACGGATTTCCTCTTGCTTTTTCTTGGATACTCTAGCCATAACGATACTCACTATTGTTAAAAACCTTCATTAGGATGTTTATATGATAGATCGTATTATTTAAAAAACCAAGCGGAATTTCAAATTTCTAGTTATAACAAGGCGTATTAGAGACTCTACCCAGAGAAACGACGCCAATGGCCGCACATTGAAGCTAGTAATAAACTGGTTAGCTTGATTGACACACCCATGAACCAGCCAGTTTCGGTTGTTCGCAGAGTTTTCGAGCAACGATCGCGACGTCAACAACGTAATAGAGGGAGGCTAAACCTAGGTTTTGTCGCCCCATGTTATGATAAATAATGCCTGTAGCGATGTCCTCCGCCGAATAATCGTGATGATTTTTCGCAAAAAATAGTGTCGCTTGGTTTAGCGTGTGATCGGTTAGAAGTTTATTCACCCTGCCA
>CAJQOL010000204.1 GCA_905479925.1 uncultured Kangiellaceae bacterium
ACGAGTCGATCTATGCGTATAATTATTATCGACCTCACCTGAGCCTAGGAATGAAAACACCGAATGAGGTACACAAAAAAGCCCACTGATAACTCAGCAGGCTTTCTATTAAAACCGTCAACATATTTTAGGACGGGACAATTTGTTTGAGATGTCTTAATTATCAGCGTTTTCTGCAGCGAAAAGTGTATTGTGCATTAACGTCGCAACAGTCATTGGACCAACTCCTCCAGGCACTGGAGTAATCCAAGCCGCTCGCTCCTTAGCGATATCAAATTCTACGTCACCCACTAATTTTCCACTTTCTAAACGATTAATACCCACATCAATGACAATAGCACCAGGTTTAATCCATTCGCCTTTGACTAAGTTTGGGATGCCTACACCAACAACAACCAAGTCCATTCGAGCAACTTGTTTTGCTAGGTCCTTGGTAAACTTATGGCAAACGGTGACGGTAGCTCCTGCAAGTAGCAGCTCCATAGCCATGGGCCTACCAACAATGTTACTTGCCCCGACAACGCAGCAGTCTAACCCGCGTACGTTAATGCCTGATTCTTCTAGCATCATCATAATTCCATAAGGAGTGCAGGGACGAAGAGCCGGAATACGCTGAACAAGCCTGCCGACGTTATAAGGGTGGAAACAGTCAACGTCTTTTGCTGGCGATATTCTTTCGAGAATTAGGCTAGAGTCAAGATGAGAAGGCAGTGGTAGTTGAACCAATATGCCGTGGATTTCATCATCTTGATTTAATTGATCAATTTGTTTTAGTAGTTCGTTTTGACTGATATTGTCTTCAAAGACGATTTTTTGGGAATTAAACCCTACTTCTTCACAGGCCTTTACTTTTTTGCCTACATAAACGCTTGAAGCAGGATCTTCGCCGACTAAAATGACTGCTAGGCCCGGAGCTTGTTTGTTTGCCTGCACGCGTTGTTCTACTTTATTTTTAATTTTCTGTCTTAGAGAGGACGATATTTTTACGCCGTCTATTAGGTTGGCTGTCATAACAAGCAAAAATCCAAGGGAATATTAATGAGGTCCGAACTATTTTCTCAAGAGTGAATTGATTAGCCAAGTGAAAAAATAGATTTGTCCGTATAGTAGCTAATTTCAAGCAAATTTGATATCAAAATCACCGCCGAAAACGGCGAAATGGCTACTTCGATGAAAATAGTGAAATAATTTTAATTTTATCAGTTTTCTTAGTTGACCTGCCTCTGTTTAATAAGTATTATTCCGCGCTCTCAAACGGAGCATGTTTTTTGTTTGAGATATTCGGGGAATAGCGCAGTCTGGTAGCGCGCCTGCTTTGGGTGCAGGATGTCGGGGGTTCGAATCCCTCTTCCCCGACCAGTTAGTTAAGGGTCAGTTTAAACCAAATGGTTTTAATTGATTCTATGTGCAGGGTCGTTTATGACGTTTGCGCCCGTAGCTCATTTGGATAGAGCATCGGCCTTCTAAGCCGAGGGTAGCAGGTTCGAATCCTGCCGGGCGCGCCATTGGCGTGCCGTTGCTAGAAATTTATTGTGTATTTCACAATAAAAGGCGACAAATGTAATTTTGGTTAAGAATTGTAATTCTTACCGCCATATGAGAACATTTGCCGCTGGTGTTGTATGATGGTGGGCGTAGCTCAGTTGGTAGAGCCCCGGATTGTGATTCCGGTTGTCGAGGGTTCAAACCCCTTCGTCCACCCCAGTTTTTGGTTGTTTTGTTAAAATAACCGCTGTTACAGATTAAGTGCGAGAGTGGCGGAATTGGTAGACGCGCTGGATTTAGGTTCCAGTGTCTTGCGGCGTGAGAGTTCGAGTCTCTCCTCTCGCACCATTTGTAACATACAATATATCAACGTCTTCGTTATATAGTTGGCGTTTAAACCGATAAAGAGTACCTTTTAGTTTCTGGCTCCAGCCGGTAGGTGGTTGTTTGAGTTTGCTTCAAGCCATGAAATTCCAAGTCAAGCTCAAAAAACTCCTCCTTCTGCTTTAGCTAGCTAATTTAAACTTACTCTATATTCGAAAAAGTGATTACTTTTTTGTCGTTCATTTTCTATTTGGTTGTTAGAAGACGAGCTCGGTGTTCATTTGATTGGTAGTATTAAAGTACTCAATACTCGATTAGATATTTAAATTGAAATCCAAGTTGGAGCATACAAATGCAAGTTTCTGTTGAAACGACTTCAGGTCTAGAAAGAAAGCTGACAGTTGCTGTCGAAGCAAGCAAGATCGACGATGTAGCGTTAGCAAAGATGAAAGAGCTAGCTAAAACGCAGCGAATGAATGGTTTTAGACCAGGCAAAATCCCTTTAAACGTAATCAAGAAGCGTTATGGTGAGCACGTTCGACAAGATGTTATATCCGATGTTATGCAGCGTTCATTTTATGAAGCGGTTATGCAAGAAAAACTACAACCTGCGGGCGCTCCTAAAATAGAGCCTGTTTCTATGGACGAAGGTAAGGATTTAGAGTTCATTGCAACTTTTGATGTATACCCGACCATCGAATTACAGGATTTTTCAAAGATTAATATCGATAAAGCAACCGCAGAAGTCGCTGACGAAGACTTATCTAAGATGTTAGATACGCTTAGAGAGCAACAAGCCAATTGGGTTGAGGTTAAACGCAAAGCTAAAGATGCTGACCAAGTGGTAATTGATTTCGTCGGTACTATTGACGGTGAAGAGTTTAATGGCGGAAAAGCTGACAATTTCGAACTAGTTATAGGCAAGGGACAAATGATTCCAGGCTTTGAAGAACAACTAGTTGGAACTAAGGCTGGTGACGAAGTTGAGCTGAAAGTAACCTTCCCTGAAGATTACCAGAACAACGATGTAGCAGGCAAAGAGGCAGTATTTGCAACTACCGTTCATAAGGTAAACAAGAAAGAAGCGCTTAAATTAGGTGAGCTTGCTGAGAAATTGGCAATTGAAGACAATAGTGTCGCGACTATGAAAGCTGATATTCGTAAGAATATGGAGCGAGAGCTTGCTCAAGTTATAGCTTCTAAGGTTAAGCAACAAGTAATGGATGCATTGGTTGACGCACATGAGTTTGATTTACCTAATGCTATGATTGAGCAGGAAATTGGTCACCAGAAGCAACAAGCTGTGCAACAGTTTGGCGGTGATACTGCAAACTTGCCAGACCTTCCAAACGAATTGTTTGCTGACAAAGCATCAAAAAGAGTTAAATTAGGCCTAGTGGTAAGTGAAATTATCAAAGAGAATAAGGTAACCGCTGATAAAGAAAAAGTGAAAGCTAAGCTTGAAGAGTTGGCATCGGTTTATGAGCAGCCTGAAGAAGTGATCAACTACTACTTGTCTGATGAAAACAGACTTAACGAAGTAGAACAGCTTGTTCTAGAAGATAGCGTTATTGAGCTTGTTCAAAATGCGGCTAATGTGACTGAAAAATCAATGAGCTTTGATGAGCTTATGAATCCGAAGTCTGCAGAAGCGGAAATTGAAGCTTCTGAAAGCGAGTAATACGCAATAAAAAGCCCGTTTTGACCAATGAGTAGCTAATTACTACTTATTATTTGAAACCCAGTATTGAAATTAGGATAGTTTACCCATAAGTTAGCTATAATAGTTTTGTTACTGGGTTTTTTGTTGCCTGCTTCATATGGATAAGAGTCTCAATTACCCACTAGAAATTCTGCTAAACAACCATACCAATGATAAAAATAGGACTTTGACAATAAAATGACGAATGCGAATCAAGATGAAGCAAAAATGGCATTAGTGCCGATGGTAGTAGAACAAACAGCTAAAGGAGAACGTTCTTACGATATATACTCCAGGCTGTTAAAAGAACGAGTCATTTTTATGGTTGGACAGGTTGAAGATCACATGGCAAACCTAATTGTGGCTCAATTGCTGTTTTTAGAGTCAGAAAACCCAGATAAAGATATTTCTCTCTACATTAATTCTCCTGGCGGTTCTGTTACTGCAGGCATGGCCATTTATGACACAATGCAATTTATCAAACCAGACGTAACCACTCTTTGTATTGGCCAAGCGGCTAGTATGGGAGCTTTCTTGCTCGCTGGCGGCGCTAAAGGTAAGCGATTTGCTTTGCCAAACTCTCGAATGATGATTCACCAGCCACTAGGGGGATATCAAGGGCAAGCTTCTGATATAGAAATACATGCTCAGGAAATATTGAAAATGCGAAGTAATCTCAATCAAATCTTGGCGGATCATTCTGGTCGTAAATTGAAAGATCTTGAGAAAGATACCGATCGAGACAATTTTATGAGTGCTGATGAAGCAGCAAAGTACGGATTGATTGACAAAGTTATCAATTCAAGAGGCTAGAAAGCATTAGAACAAAATTTATACCTAGACTTATTTTGCAGGGAAATTCACAAAATAGGCCTAAATAGCGACTATTTGGTCGAAAAATTGCTCGAAAAGAACTAAGCTTGAGGAAGTTATCCATAGTTATTAGTCTTTTTGAGCTGAATCATGTAATGTTTGGCAGGTTTAAGCGAATCGCGCTGAGCAATATAAGCAAGTTGTAGAATATAGGATATTTAAATGAGCGATAAGAAGAAAACTGGCGGTCGCGACGATAGCGGTAAGTTACTTTACTGTTCCTTTTGTGGAAAAAGTCAGCACGAGGTCCGTAAGCTGATAGCTGGGCCTTCTGTTTTCATATGTGATGAATGTGTCGAGCTTTGCAATGATATTATTCGCGAAGAAATTCAAGAGATAACTCAACAAGATCAATCGGATAAACTGCCGACTCCACGTGAAATCGATGAACACCTTAATGAATATGTCATCGGTCAAGATAAAGCGAAGCGAGTATTATCGGTTGCTGTATATAACCATTACAAACGGCTAAAGAACGGTGATTCAGCAAAGGATGATGAAGTTGAGTTAGGCAAAAGTAATATATTATTAGTCGGCCCAACAGGAAGTGGTAAAACTCTGCTGGCTGAAACGTTAGCACGAATGTTAGATGTTCCCTTCACTATAGCTGATGCAACAACGTTAACCGAAGCAGGTTATGTTGGTGAAGATGTTGAAAATATCATTCAAAAATTACTGCAGAAATGTGACTATGATGTTGAAAAGGCTCAACATGGCATTGTCTATATCGATGAAATTGACAAAATTTCTCGAAAAGCTGACAACCCGTCCATTACACGCGATGTTTCTGGAGAAGGTGTTCAGCAGGCTTTGTTGAAACTAATCGAGGGTACGGTAGCATCAGTACCACCACAAGGTGGCCGAAAACACCCTCAACAAGAGTTTTTGCAAGTCGATACTAGTAGCATCCTATTTATCTGTGGTGGTGCTTTTGCCGGTTTAGAGAACATTATTAGAGATAGATCGGAAAAATCGGGAATTGGATTTAGTGCTAAGGTTCGAAGTAAGGATGATACAAAGAACCTTGGTGAAATATTCAAAGAAATTGAGCCAGACGACTTAGTTAAATATGGGCTTATTCCCGAATTCGTAGGCCGTTTACCGGTTGTTGCTACACTGGAAGAATTAGACGAAACATCACTAGTCCGAATTTTGACAGAGCCTAAGAACTCTTTGACTAAGCAGTACTCTAAGTTGTTTGATATGGAAGAAGTGAAACTTGAGTTTAGGGAAGACGCATTAAAAGCGGTTGCCAAAAAAGGAATGGAAAGAAAAACCGGGGCTAGAGGATTGCGTTCTATTTTAGAGAAAGTATTGCTTGATACCATGTATGACCTACCTTCTATGGAAGGGGTAACTAAAGTAGCTATAGATGCTGCTGTGGTAGATGGAGAGTCCGAACCGTTGTTAATTTATGAGAGCCAAGACAAGAAAGCGGCTTCAGAATAGCGGCTAGTTGTGCGAGTAAAAAACTGCCTTTATGGCAGTTTTTTTTTGCTTAATCGTCCTGTCATGACCATTTATGTTGCGCTATCGTTTTTATTAAATGGGAGTTATTGTGCAGTTAATGCCAGTTGAATTTTCACATGATAGTACCCATATAGTCAGTTAAAGCTATTTGACGCAACCACTCGGTATAACGGCAGCAACCTACTCAGGTTATTTAGAGCTCAAAAAAGGCCAAATCGGTCTGTGATAGCCGCTGCGAATACTTGGAAATAAAAGAGAGAAGTTATGAGTTTAGAGTTAGCTAAAGATCAATATCCAGTATTGCCACTCAGAGATGTTGTCGTTTTCCCGCATATGGTTATCCCTTTGTTTGTCGGTAGAGAGAAATCGATAGAAGCTTTGCAATATGCTACAAATAACGGTAATCAAGTGTTGTTGGTTGCACAGCGAGATCCCAACAAAGACGAGCCGGAAAGCGAGGATGTTTATGCTCATGGCTGTATTGCAAATATATTGCAGCTATTGAAATTACCTGACGGAAACTTAAAAGTGCTGGTTGAAGGCGTGGAGCGAGCATCCATTAACGAGTTTGCAGACTCCGACCCATTTATGATCGCGAGTGCAAGTGTTATTGAGGCGAAGTCCGAGTCAGACAAAGAAGTTTCAGCTTTAGCTCGTACCATTAAAGGTATGTTTGAAAATTACGTTAAGCTAAATAAAAAGATTCCTCAAGAGGTGCTTAATTCGTTGACATCGGTAGAGGACGCCGAAAAATTGTCAGATATTATTGCTGCACATATGCTGCTAAAAATTGAACAAAAACAGCAAGTGTTAGAAATAGACAGTGTCACCAAGCGCTTAGAATACTTGATGTCGATGATGGAAGGTGAAATTGATCTATTAAATGTTGAAAAGAAAATTCGTGGCAGAGTTAAAAGCCAAATGGATAAGAGTCAAAGAGACTATTATCTCAATGAGCAAATAAAGGCTATTCAAAAAGAACTTGGTGAGGATGATGGGGCTTCAGACTTTGAGGACCTCGAGAAAAAGATCGCCAGTGGCGGTTTACCAAAGGACGCGAAAGAGAAAGCAGTTTCAGAGTTAAAAAAGCTTAAAATGATGTCTCCAATGTCAGCAGAGGCGACTGTAGTTAGAGGATATGTTGATTGGTTGGTAGGTCTTCCGTGGAAGAAAAGAACAAAATTACATTCAAACTTGAATAAAGCACAAGACATACTTGAAAGTGATCATTTTGGACTCGAAGAAGTTAAAGAGCGGATTCTGGAGTTTCTTGCTGTTCAAACACGAGTAAAGAAACTTAAAGGCCCTGTATTGTGCTTGGTAGGACCTCCAGGTGTAGGTAAAACCTCCCTCGGTGAATCTATAGCGAAAGCAACTGGAAGAGAGTTTGTAAGGATTTCGCTTGGTGGTGTAAGAGACGAAGCTGAAATCAGGGGACATCGAAGAACTTACATTGGCTCTATGCCGGGTAAGGTAATTCAAAAGCTTAATAAAACAAAAGTAAAGAATCCGCTGATTTTATTGGATGAAATCGACAAGATGGCAATGGATATGCGCGGGGACCCGGCATCTGCGCTTCTTGAAGTTTTAGATCCTGAACAAAATAGCCGCTTTAATGACCATTATTTAGAAGTTGATTATGATTTGTCAGAAGTGATGTTTGTTTGTACTGCTAACTCCATGAATATTCCGGCGCCACTATTGGATAGAATGGAGGTCATAAATCTTTCTGGCTATACCGAAGACGAAAAGTTGAATATCGCCGAAAGGTATCTTTTGCCTAAGCAATTGAAGGCAAACGGACTCGAAGAGAAAGATCTCAATGTTTCCAAGTCTACCATTATAGATACCATCAGGCTTTATACTCGTGAAGCCGGTGTGAGGAATCTTGAGCGAGAATTATCAAAAATTTGCCGAAAGGTGGTTAAGCAGCTGATGCTGGAAAAATCACGAAAGTCGGTAAGACTGACCATTAAAAACCTAAGCAAATATTTAGGGGTACAGAAATTTGATTTTGGTATCGCTGGAGAAACCGACCAAGTTGGCCAGGTTACAGGGTTAGCCTGGACTAGCGTCGGTGGTGAGCTTTTGACCATTGAGTCTGTTGTCACCTCTGGTAAGGGTAAAACTATAACTACTGGCCATTTAGGCACGGTTATGCAAGAGTCGATTACCGCAGCAATTACCGTGGTTAGAAGCCGCGCTGAGTCATTGGGCATTTCTGAAGACTTTTATCAAACCAATGATATCCATATTCATGTTCCTGAAGGTGCAACTCCAAAAGACGGTCCAAGTGCCGGTTGTGCAATGTGTACTGCACTGGTTTCTTCCTTGACAGGCATTGCAGTAAGAAGAGATGTCGCGATGACCGGAGAAATTACCCTTAGGGGAGAGGTTTTGCCCATAGGAGGTTTAAAAGAAAAACTTCTTGCGGCGCATAGGGGTGGAATTAAGCGAGTATTGATTCCGCAAAAAAATGTTAAAGATTTAGCTGAAATACCGGCAAATGTGATTGGCGACTTGGAAATAATTCCAGTTAGGTGGATAGAAGAAGTTATCGAAAAGGCGCTAATTAGTATGCCGACTCCTGCATTAACTGAGGGTAAAAAATCGGCAAGAAAAGCGAAATCTAAACCCAAGACGAGGACATCCGAGACTGGAAAAGCGAAACCTCATTAGCAAACAGGAGCAGAGTCACTTGTGTGATTCTTGTTCGATTTATTGGTAAATAGGCGATGTATCAGTCAATTTTGAGCAAAGCCACGGTTTTTCTGGCTTTAAAGGCAATTCTTGCTTGACAGTTAATTTC
>CAJQOL010000205.1 GCA_905479925.1 uncultured Kangiellaceae bacterium
AGTTTTCTTCTTCAAATCGACGCGCTGGAAAAAAAATAGTACCGGAAACTTTCTTGAGAACCTTAATAGGAACTTCCCTCAATACCAAGAGAGTGCGCACCTCTTAGAAAGTTCGGTTTCAGAGGGCAAACTTGGTCCGCTAGAGGTGATACAGAAAGAAAGAGTAGTAAGAGTATTCTCTCAACATGAACAGCAAGGTTTGTTCAACACAATCACACCTAAATTTTATTGGTTGAGGTTACTCTTTTTGAGCGCAATATGCATTGCGCTACATTTGATTGGTCAACCAGCTTTTAACTGGGTAAAGCAACAGCTCAACGACCCCACCGCGCAGCCCGATAATCAGGTGCCGATGCCGGCAAAAGTAACACCTCCCCCTTCACTATCAAAAAGTTCGGTCAATATCACACCTTTGGCTTATACCGAAATGTCTTCGAGAACGGAGAAAAATCTCAACATTGAAGTCACAGAAGGAGCAACATTAGAATGGTTATTAGCCTACGATAAACCAAGGTTACAATACTGGTTGAAATTTTCAGATGACGAGCCTATCAAGTTAGAGAAAGCCCGCAATTCGTTTACCACAAAAGCGGCTATTAATAGAACAAGGTTATACCGACTGGGTTACCAGAAATCCGACGAGATTATATATTTCCCAGAAATCTATACCATTAAGATGGTGAGGGATAGGCCACCAAAAATAAGAATTATTAACCCAAGAAATAATGTGGTTGAATTTTCAAACTCCGTCAATCCAGAATTCGAACTGGTATCGGAAATAGTTGATGATTATGCTATTTCAGAGGTAGCGATTATCGCTTCGGTAGCAAAAGGTTCTGGCGAGTCGGTAAAATTTAGGGATAAACGTTTTGATTTTGATTCAAGCAAAACCACTAGAAATAGCTTACCAATTGCCGTTCAGAAAAATAGAGATGTTGATAAATTTAACAAAATAGTGACAACCTATAGAAAAAAATGGAATTTGAAAGAACTCGGTATGGAACCAGGGGAAGAGGTATATTTCAGCATTATTGCAACCGATAATAAATATCCAACGCCACAGAAAGAAAGTTCCAGCAGTATTATTGTTAGATGGTTAGAAGACGATGACTCTGATGTTCTTTCAACAGGCATACGAATCAACTTTGTACCGGAATATTTTAGAAGTCAACGACAAATAATTATTGAGACCGAACAATTGATTGCTGATGAGTCTGATATGTCGACAGTCCAGTTTGAGGAAACATCAATCGACCTCGGGCACTCTCAATCCGATTTGAAACAGAAATTTGGTCAATATTTGGGGGACGAATTTGGCGAGGGGCCTGGAGAACAGTTTGGTATGGCGGATGGATATCATGGCGGCGAATCTATTGCTGGCGGCGAAGCTGCCGCCGGATTAGAGCAAGAACATCAAGACGGGCAACATCAAGAACAAGAATCGAAACGAGACAATACTAATAAGCTCTCCCATGAACATGAGCACCACGACGACCATGAAAGCGAAAATAGCGACTCAACAGCCGACTCACTCAGCGGCAAGCAGGCCATTATCGATGAGTTCGGTCATAATCACGGTTCGGTTGAAATTGGTCCACTGTCCCAGAAAGATCCCAAGAGCTGGATGAAAATGGCAGTCAATCAGATGTGGCAGGCCGAGCTCCATTTGATGTTGTCGGAGCCAAAGTTAGCATTGCCATACGAATACAAAGCTTACGACTATTTAAAACGTGCCAGACAAGCAGAGCGAATCTACGCTAAACGACTTGGATTTAAGCCTCCGCCGGTATCAGAAGATCGAAGACTAAGTGGCGAGCTAAAGGATATTAGAAGCTATGATTTTAAGGCTCCTAAATACAAACAAGATGAGTCCAACGACCAGTTATTCCAAGACAACTTTCAATTGTTAGTCGCGCTACAACAGCGCGCAACTAAAAAAGACAATAGTAGCTGGTTATTAAATGAGGAGCGCGAAAGACTTAGCCTGTTAAGTAGTCAATTTTTATCGCTCTCGGAATCTCGTCCGGCGTTGTTAAAATACGCATCAATTGCCGAACGGATTGCTTTATCAGACAGTTATAGCTCGCTTAATTGTGAGTCTTGCAGCGTTCAGCTAAGACGCAAACTATGGCAATTAATTTCACCTCCAGAAAGCCCCCCGGAAATAACCGGTTTTGATGATGACTTACCAAACCAAGTAAGGACTCAACTTATTAAACAGCTGGATATTAGAGAGGTAAATCAATGAGTTTACCGTCGTCCTCTTCACTGTCTTGGTCATCATTATCTGTACCAGCCCTAGACTCGATAGCTATCGTTAGTCTAATACTAGTTGTCATTGCGTTTGTAATTTCTATAACAAGTATTAAAAGAACTCACTCGGAGAGAGCATTAAGATTTCGCAACGTTATTATTGCGGTAAACTTTATTGCGTTATTTGCATTGTTTGGATTTATATTGAATCCACACCTGCAAACAAACAATGAACAGTTGGTCGAGCTAGTGACCCACGGGCATATTGAGGACGCGCAAAACGTTAAACCATCATCACTATCCGACAATGCTATCCGATATACACTTGCTTCTCCTTTTGATAGCAATCAATCAATTCAACAATATGTTAATCACCATTTTTACAGCCAACAAATTGCCAAACACCGCTACCTGCCCTCTGTTGAATATCTTCTATATAGAGAGCCCAATGCTCGTTATATCAATATTCTCGGTGACGGATTAAGTCCCGAGGAAATTGAACACTTACAGCAACAAACGATATTTTTCAGCCCTCCAGAAAGAATAAATGGCTTAATTGAACCTCTCTGGAACCCGACTATTACCATAGGCAGCCAATTGTATTTTTCTGCGAAGTTACACACTAAGTTACCAGGCATACACAAACTAGAGTTATTCGATCCGGCGGGTCAATTAGTAGCGGAGAAGAACGTTTTAACTGGCGAGTTTTTCTCTTTAGATGACCTACCAAAAATTACCGGAAAACATTCCTATGAGCTTGTGATTAAAACGCCAGACAATCAGCAGTTGCTTAAAGAAGTCATCAATATTCAAGTTGTAAAGCCGGATAATATTAAAATCTTAGTTGTTCAATCATCACCATCTTTTGAAACCAAACAATTGCAAAACTTGGCAGATAAAAATGGGTCTTCATTCTTGATGCTCACAAAAATTAGCAAAGACCGATATATAAGTCGTTCAAGTAATTTTTCACAGGAAGTAGAAGCTAGCATCAAAAGAAATCCCTTTAAGCCCGAGTTTTTGGCTCAGTTTGACCTGTTAATAGTTGATGGAAGAAGCATTCTTCAAACACCGGTGGATTCCTTAAAAAGTATTATTAATAGTTCCGCGGCGGGGCTTGGTGTGCTTGTTCGCGCAGATTCTTCTTACTTGAAAGCAATGAATAAGCTAAGCCTAGATAACGAAATTAGCAACGACATAAGAAGAAAGTTATTTAGTTTTTCTGTCACGCCAGTAAACAAGAAAGTTTGGACTTCAGCAAAGTTAATAAGTGACTCTCACCAGCCTAGTATTAACCTAGAGCATGATATTGGTATTATTGGCAATGCAATTAGCCCCAGCAGTCATCAGCCTCAACTAAAGAGCATTGCGCGCGCTTCTCGAGGTAATACAATCATTGGTTTGGTTCCAAATAAGCTTGGGAGTATAGCGCTTAGCCTGGTATCCGATACTCATCACCTGGTTACTAATGGTAATGGCGAAAGTTACGGCAAATTTTGGAGTAGCGTTATCCGAACGATTGGCCGTAAACAATCAAATGCGTCGCTAAAAATTCGTCCTAGAGAAACTCTCAACTTTGCGGGAGAAAGAACGGAAATTTGTGGATTTATACCTGGGTTAAAAAATCAGTCTGAGATTACCGCAAAGCTTGCCTACGTTGCATGGAATCAAGTACAGGGAGACTCAGAAAAAATAAACCCAAGAGATGAAACAACAAGCTCAATTTTGTTATCAAATCGCTCTGGCTATAATAGCCATCAATTCTGCGGCGTTTTCTGGCCACATGACAAAGGGTGGTATAAGGTCAGTATTTCGAATAGTCAGTTATTATCAAATCAGCCAGTAAAAAAGAAAAGGGGTCAATATGACCTTACTAATAATACCCATCTTGATTTTTTTGTGGAATCAAAAGAGAGCTGGAAGTTAACGCAACAATTGGAAAAAATAGAAGCAACATTAGGCTACGCCAATCGTTCCTCGCAAAATGATACTAGTAGTTCCAAGCTCCAGCCGGTTAATCGATGGATATTTTGGTGGCTATTTGTTATTAGCGCCGCTATTTTGTGGTTGCTTCGTCGAGTTTAGCTGTAGCGTTTAGAAAGATATTGGCGCTACTAAAAAAATCGAGTAAGGTATCTAAGTATTGCACTAAAAACACCAATCAATTCATCTATGGTGAATTACATCCAAGGATATATCATGAATAAGATAATCGGTATTCTGTTGAGCTTTATTATGTTGTCATCAACGGGTTTTGCAAAGGAGCTAAAAGCGACGAAAGGACCAATTTTTAGCGACTATGGACCAGTCTTTAAGATTGATGACCGAGACCAAGCTCTTCCTAAAGATTTCAAATATAGGGTGTTTTTCGATATTACCGAAGCTGCTGAGAATACATTTAGCTTGAATAGGCGTTTTGAGAGTGTCGCTCGATTTATTAATATGCACGCCATGAATGGCGTCAAGCTCAGTGAAATGGAAATTGCCGTAGTAGTCCATGGCAGTGCAACGCGAGATGTTTTAACTCAAAAGGCCTATCAAGAAAAATACTTAGACGATAACCCAACGCTCGATCTTATTGAGAAACTATCAAAAAAAGGCGTTAAGTTCTATTTGTGCGGACAGAGTTTATATTTTATGAAATTTGATAAAAACGATTTGTCACCCCAAGTCGATCTAGCACTTTCAGCAATGACAGCGTCGACCTTACTGCAGGCCGATGGCTTCACTTTAATACCTTAGCTTTTATTTCGTTAAAATCCATTATTAATGAATTTCATCGCCGGGTAATCAGCAGCTGCAGACTATTAAGACTATTTTAAGACTCTTTTAAGACTCTGCTAAGAATGCTCACCTGCAGCTTTGCTTGCCTCTTTACCAAACAACCGGCTTAGCTCCCCCCGCAATTGCCCCGTTAATGCCATATAAAACATCTTATAATCTCCAGCTAAAGACCACCATGGATAGGTAAACGTCGCTGGACGATTTTTTTCAATAAAGAAATGACCAACCCAAGCAGGACCATAACCCGCCACCAGAACTAACGGTAAAGCGATCCAGTTTTGAGTTATAACCAAATATACCAGTAACAAGTTAGAGAAAACGGTACCAAAATAGTGTAACGCGCGGCTTTTTTTAAGACGGTGTTCACCTAAGTAATAAGGCCAGAATTCCGTAAAACTCGACAGTCTTGTTTCAGGTTTAGAGGGGGTATTCGCCATTTTGTTCTCCTCAAAGCACGCTGTTAATTATCACTGCTGCTAACCTTACAAAATAACGTTAGCAATTACCAGCATTCCGAATAGACATAAAATTGTGCTTAGTCAAATCCCAAAGGCGAAAAAAAACCCGAACAAGTCGGGTTCTTTTTAATAGAGTAGCCTCTATTTGTTTTCTGTTTTAGGTGCCTTTTCCGGGTTAATGGCTATTAGTTCAACATCAAATTTCAATACTGAATGACCTGGTATAGCACCTGGTCTGCCATTAGCGCCGTATGCCAAAGCCCATGGAATAACAAAATGATACTTACTTCCAACCGTCATCAACTGTAATCCTTCTGTCCAGCCTGGTATTACACGGTTAAGCGGAAATGAAACCGGTTCGCCACGATCAACTGAACTATCAAAAACGCTATCGTCAATAAAGGTACCATGATAATGAACTTCAACTTCATCGGTCGCTACTGGTTTTGCACCATCAGCCGCTCCTTGTGTAATCACCTGGTATTGCAAGCCGGTTTCAGTTGTTTTAACGCCTTCTTTCTTGGCATTTTCAGCTAAGTAGGCGTCACCTTCAGCAATCACAACTTTGGCTTTTTCAGCGTCTTTAGCCTGTTGTACTGCTTGCTCTTGTTGTTGAGCCGCTTGAATCATTTGTTGGAAAGCAACAAACTGATTGGCAATTTCTTCGTCTGTCATTTTAGTTTCATTTTTTAAACCGTCAGCAAAACCCGCTGCAACGGACTCTTTATTAATCTTAGGCAATTGGTATTTTTCGATATCAGTTCTAATGAATGTCGCCATTTTTGCGCCTAAAGCGTAGCCAATCTTATCTTCTTCTTTGATATCGCTTGCAGGGGTAGCCACAACTTCAGTTTGAGAATCTTTTTTTGCTACTTCTGCTTCTTTATCGCCCGGTTGGCAGCCAGCAACAGCGAATGCTAGTGCTGAAATAGTGACAATTTTTTTGATGTCTAGAATAACCACAATGAAACCTCTTATATTGAAAAACGACAATACCCCACCTAAATACAGTTTTTAAGTAGATATTTTTGGTAAAATAGTCAGGCAGTCTATACTTTAAAGAATCAAAAACCTAGTCCTATTCGAGGTAAATATTAAGATTTTGAAAGGATTTTTTAAAATGCAGCTTTTGTCTCATCAAAATAAGTCACTTTTCCCACTATTAATCCTAATGTTAATGGCCTGTGGAAGAAGTGTTGAACCTATCGAAGAGCAACAGCACTCAGCCATAGGGAGTTTTGACGCCGTAATCTCCAACGATGCAAAATATGCGTTAGTCGCGTCGGTTAATCATGGCGCTGGTTTCTGGGATTTGTCCATCAATGAAAAACTATTTAACTGGACCCACGGGGAGCAGCCTGGAGACGACATAATAGCCATTAATATTTCCCCCGACGGTACACGCGCTATTACCGCAGATCAACGTAATTTCTCCATTTGGAACACCAATAGTGGTAAGTCATATGGCTTTTGGCGAGCCCCCGCTAGAATCCGAGCGGTCGCACTATCAAATAAGGGACGATATGTATTATTAGGACTAGAGGATGGTCGAGCGATCCATATTGATATGAATACCGGTCGACGCCTTGAGTTTACCGGTCACCGTGAGGAGGCCGTCGCCAAAGTTGACCTATCTGGCAACGGTTTGTGGGCGTTTACAGGTGGTGCCGACTATAGAGCAATATTATGGAACTCTAAAACAGGTAAACCAAAACGATTATTTGAACATAAGACCAGAGTGACACAGTTACAAATGAGCACCAGTGGAAAAGTTGCATTTACCTCAGGAACCTTAGGTAATGCCCATATATGGGATCTTTCAACTGGGGCCAAAATAGCAAGTTTAGAACTTGGTAAACGAGAATACGTAATAACCTCGGCCCGATTTTCCCATGACGAACAAATCTTAGCTACCGGCGCTCCCGGAAAAGATATCACCCTATGGAATGCCAACAACGGTGAAAAAATGGCAAGATGGCAAGCAAGAACAAGGAACAAATGGCGACCCTCGGGCGCAATCGTTTATGCCCTAGGCTTTACCCCTGACGATCAACATTTATTTAGTGAAAGTTCAGCAGGTTTTGCCGAAAAGTGGATCGTAGCCACCGCTGAATAATCACGAAACAACCTTCCATCTTTAAATGAGATTTATTTATTGTCTTTTCATTGAATTTAATTATATCTCTGTTATTCTGTACTCGATCGCCATATAGTGTGATCTGCCAAAGATATTTAGTTGTTCTAACTAAATATCACTTTAGAAGTGCGGTTCGCCGCATTTTTAATCCGCTTCATCTAGTTTTCTTCAGCATTATCAGACAATTCCTGCGAACCACAAAACAACGTTTCGTCATAAAATGTCTAACTTGGATATTACTCACTCAATACCGGCAGAGCCATATAATCTTTGTCTAATCGTGCTACCGGAACTTCATAACTCTGCAACAGTCGACATTACGCATAGTAATTTTCTGTCATAGTCTTCTATGGTACAATAATCCGCTCTTATGTTTACGAACT
>CAJQOL010000206.1 GCA_905479925.1 uncultured Kangiellaceae bacterium
AACCAGAATGTCGCTAGAGCCGTCGTTGATACTGGTGGGATCGGCGTCGGTGGTGTTGTTTCTTCTGATTTGTATCAGAAGGTTAAAAATGATGCACAAAGCATCGAAGAGTCGGATGTACGCGGCGCAATGCATTCGAAAAAAATGCAGATAACATCGATTGAATCTTCCGGAGTTGAACAAGCTACCTCACAAAACTTGCGGTATGTGATTTCCCCCAATGCCGTCATTCCTGGGGAAGCGGAGGCTTTACTTGGTGCAGAGTTTCTTTGTAGTTTTCTTGTTGAATTTGATTTTTCAAAACAGCAGTTAATACTGCACCCGAAAGGTCAATCAATTGAAAGCATTTTGGTCAGTTCAGACACTAATCAACAAAAACTAATTTGGGGTAAAACCGATAATCAGTCGGCTATTATGGGCGCGCAAGTCATCGATATGACGATAAATAATAAATCGCTCAAAGCCGTTGTTGATACCGGTGCTAGGCATTCGATTATGAACTGGAAAGCCGCAGAGTTGATAGGCCTCAATAAATCTTCACCTGAAGTAGTGATTGAGGATAACCACGCCAAAGGCATACATGGAAACGCTCCCAAGAAAGGCTACCGAGTGGCGTTGGATAAAGTGGGGTTTGCGATAGAGTCAAAAGTATTTAACCGTGATATGACAATGAGAATAGCTGATCTTGGTTCATTTCAACCGCTAGTAGGAGATGTACCAGCAATTAATCTTGGTGTCGATTTTTTGGCGGGTAAACGTTTGCTGGTTGACTATCAACGACGCCAAGTAGCGATTACCCAATAATAGACCTATTTCGTTGGCTAAGAAGATAACGCATCGGTTGGTTTTAAAGGTGGTTGATTGAAAGTACTGATAAAATTATTATAAGTGGCGGAAACTTTTCTTATGATCCTCTCTCACGTTATTGCAACCATCACTTATCCATCGATTTTTTGCTATAAAAATACAAAGCAGGCTTTTCCGTTGACCTGCTTTGTTGGCTTGGTTAAATCTCAAACTTCACAGTGACCGAGAAATTCCTTCCTGGCTGAGTTAGTCTATCTGAATTAAAGTTTGCAGAATCCTGGACTAATGCTTCACTCCACTGCCAATGTTTTTTGTCGGTTAAATTAAAAATTCCCCACGTTAAATTAATTTTATCGCTAAAATCATAATAACCGATTAAATCGACTAGCCCGTTTCCAGGTGATTCAAACGAGGTGACAGAGGGGGCGCCAGGAGTAGCTGGTTGTATTCCGCTCGCATCTATATCATTTTGCTTTTTTGCACCGGTCAATGTCCACACTAAACTTGTTCCCCAGCGACCATTCTCAGCATCAAAAGTAAGACTCGTCACCAGCTGTTGAGGGTCAATGCTATTAAGCGCGGCTCCGGTAGTCTTATCTTGTCCCTGGCTAAATGCGTAGGCATACCTAAAACCAAAATTCTTAAGTGAGTCGGAGAATACAGATAAGTTATTTCTGCCCTTTATCTCTATACCTTCTATCTCCGTTTCATCGAGATTTCGTGCTTGGAACTCCAACAAACCAGTGATTGGATTAAACCCCTTAACCGACAAGCTCTCGATAAAGCTATCATATCTATTTTGGTAAATGGTCGCTTCAAAATATCCATTATCCGCATAATGTCGAATACCTGTTTCATAACTTTTACTTACTTCAGCTTCGAGATCCGGATTCGGTAGCGTCGTGTAACCGCCCGCGAAGTTAGTAAAGCCCGTATTAACGGCATCCATTGGAGGCGCCTTAAATCCTTCCGAGTATTGAGCAAACCAGGACCACTGTTCAGAAAATTGATAGACACTTCCTAGTTTTGTGGATATAGCGGATTCGTCGTAAGGTTCTGGTGTTGGTGAACCTGTATTACCGTTTAAGTAAATGGAGTCTACAGATGGTTCCAACTCAAACCTGTCGTAACGAATCGAGGGAGTAATTCTCCAATCGCCATTCAGCAAATGAATTTCATCTTGAACAAATAGGCCCGTACTGGTGTAATCCGAATTTGGGAAATCACGGGTTGGAAAATTGCTTCCTTCGGGAAGTTGTTCTCCGGTATCACTGTTAACGGTTGTGCCTGTTCTAAGCGTATTACTTTCGCTTTTATCCCAATCGACACCAATACTTATAAACTGTGGAGCGCTAGACTGAATTTCTTTGTTTAACTGTAGCTTGATACCAAGGTTCTTTTGTTCAAAAGATGAACCTCTATTTCTAAGTTGATTGATGTCGCCTGGGGCCAAACGGTCCTCCAGTGTTAATTGCATAGTTTCAGATGTTTGTTGATACCAATTAAGATTGATTACATCAAAGAGTGCAGTAGGTTGGTTGTAGGAATATTGGACACTAAACCGTTCTCGACTGCGCTGATCATCTGAATCAACGGATCGTTTTAATGTTCCAAACACAACTGAACCCGCCGAGGAAAGAATGTCGCTTTCAGAGTCGGCTTCAAAATTTTCTAGAATGACTTTAACTTGATGAATATCCGAAGGACGATAAATTAGTTTTGCATATATATTTTGCACCGTCGAATCGACGGGATCGCTCGACGTTCTTTCACTACCGAGCAAGTTATCGTCAAAATAGGTGTTTGTTTCCGATAGCTTTCGGTAAGTCCCTATCAACATACCTTGCCAATGCCCAAGACCCGCTGCGTAAGTAGCGGTATGATGTAGTCCACTATCCAACGAAGTATAACCTGCTTTGTAAGAAAAATAGCTGTTTTCGTCCTCTTCAAAATAATCTTCCGGATCTTTGGTGATAAAACTAACCGTCCCGGCAACCGCGTTACTGCCATATAAACTGGAGCTTGAGCCTCGAACAATTTCTACCGCTTTTAACGCATCTAAATCAACAAAGTCTCTTCGAGCAGAAAGATTCGGACCAAACGAAAACTCGTCTGCAATGGGGGCGCCATCGATTAGGGTCAGTACTCTATCACCGCCGATCCCCCGAATTTTAAACCCGGATAATCCAAACCGGCCACTTCCATCAACTGTGACACCTGGTTCATAACGTACTAAATCACGAATATTTTTAGCGAGTTCTTTTTCTATTTGGTCCGCATTAATTACTGAAACGGTATTAGATACTTCATCAGTGTTACGTGCTAAACGACTGGAAGTAATGGTAAGCACCTCGTAACTGGCACTGTCTGAAACAGAATCTTCCAATGCTGATACTTGGCCTATTTGTAGCGCCAGCGCGACGCTAATATTGAGTTTAGTTCTATTCATAATCATTTATTTATTCCGAACGAAGTTGACAAGGCCGCAGAATATAATTGATAATGAGATCAAACGCAAATGATTCTCATTTACAAATGAGAAATGATCTTAACTAGATAGTCGAGACTTTTATATGGACCTTTATCAATTTCAACGCCCTTTTCGAACCGTAAAACATCATATTTGGAACAGAGGGGTGATTCCTACCATATTGTTGCTCATCTCTCTTACCGCAGAATCAAGCGACACAGGAGATAAAGGCGTTAGAGTGATCAGCGTCGGAGGTAGTGTGACTGAAATCATTCACCACCTGGGTGTCTCAGGCGACTTGATTGCTATTGATACCTCAAGCCAATACCCATCGACGCTTCAACATTTGCCAAAGGTCGGCTATTTTAGATCACTTTCCGCTGAAGGGGTTTTGTCACTCGAACCAACGTTGCTAGTTGGAGCAAAAGGCGCGGGGCCGAAGGCTGTACTTAATCAAGTAAAAGATATCGGGGTCACGGTAAAATTATTTACTCAAGAAAAATACGACATTCAATCATGGCGTTCGCTGGTCACTGAAATCGGTCAGTATTTTGACCGGACAGCGCAATCTTCTTTGTTAATAAACTCGACTCTTTCGCAAATCGGTCAACTTAAGAAAGCGCGTGTCTATCCCGATAATCAACTAAACGTGTTGTCATTGTTGAGTGTCGGCCAGCGTGGACCGATGATCGCCGGTAAGAATACGATGCCTGACTTTTTATTTAATATGGCTGGATTCCGTAACCTCGGAGAATCTGTGAACGGTTACAAGCCGATTAACAACGAGTCATTGATTACCAACAAAATCGATATGATATTTGTACCGTTGCATATGATTAAAGCCGTCGGCGGAAAGCAAGGCATTTGCAATAATGCGGTCATCAAACTTGCACTGAGAAATCAATGTAACGTGGTATTTATGGATGGATTATTATTGATGGGAATGGGCGCTAGAATTGATAAGGCGCTTGAACAGGTTATTGAAGCCGCTAATCAAGTTCATAATCAGCCATTTACTGATACCGCAATCAAAAATGCCAAAAGCGACGCCTTAAAGCGGTTTAACCAATGATTACTCGAGTATTAAGTTTCTCCAATTTTTCACTGCCGACTTTAGGCCGAAGAGCTACCCAAACTAGCTTACTAACACTTTTACTCTTTGTTACTTGTTGGTTTGCAGTTTCAATAGGAGCGGCAAAGTCCGATCTATTGTTCCCCATAAAATTACTGGGTCGTGGGTTGGACTTTTCAGAGCAGGGAAGCGCAATTCTTACTATTGTTTCTGAAATTAGACTACCGCGAGTATTGCTGGCGCTGATAATTGGTTCAGTATTAGCTGTTAGTGGAGCGAGTCTACAGGGGGTATGTCGAAACCCGCTTGCTGATCCCGGTTTATTGGGAATTTCGTCTGGCGCAGCCGTTGGTGCGGTTACGATAATTGTGTTTGCAAACCAGTTTTCAGTTGCAGAATCTATTCAGCCTTACCTAGTACCTATTGCGGCTTTTCTCGGAGCTGCTGTCACCACTTTTACAATCTACCGATTGGCGCAAGTTAATGGTGCGGTTCAAATAGCAACTCTTTTGCTTGCCGGAGTGGCAATTAATGCAATGGGAGGCGCCATTATTGGTGTGTACAGTTATGTTGCAGACGACCAGTCATTGCGGTTAATGACGTTTTGGATGATGGGTAGTTTAGCCAGTGCTAGTTGGTCGATGATTGCATTGTGCGGTCCGATTCTTCTGATTTGCATGAAGTTAATTTACCAAAAGCGCCAACAAATAAATTTGCTGTTGTTAGGTGAAGCGAATGCTCGTTATGTAGGTGTAGATGTGGACCGAGTTAAAAATCAATTACTTTGGTTAAATGCCATTGCGGTTGGGTTAGCCGTTGCTTGCAGTGGAATTATCGGTTTTATCGGCTTAGTGGTGCCTCATATTCTGCGAGTGTCTACAGGGTCAGATTACCGTTACTTGATTTTGAATAGCGGTCTTCTCGGGGCTAGCTTATTAGTGACAGCAGACTTAATCGCTCGGATGTTAATAACACCCGCCGAACTTCCCATTGGGGTAGTTACCGCCATTATTGGAGCGCCCTTTTTCATTCTGCTATTACTACAACAAAAAAGAAAATTGGTATTAGCCCTATGAGTATTCTCGTTAAAAACCTCTCATTAGATCTATCGGATCGGCTGCTTTTAAAAAACATCAGCTTTGAATTAAAGCCTGGCGAAATGGTTGCGGTCATCGGTGAAAACGGAGCGGGAAAAACATCGTTGATAAACTGTTTAACCGATTGTTATTCAACTCATGAATCCGTGTTTATCAATGGTAGAGCAATTGAGTCATATACACTCGAACACTTAGCTCAATTTCGGGCAGTACTTACTCAATCGAACGAACTGACGTTTCCTTTTAAAGTCGCCGAAGTTGTGAGACTGGGTTTATCGCTAACGAGCCTTAGCGTAAATCAGCAAGATCAAGTGATAGAAGATTGCCTTAGACTGGTCGACGGCTGTCGATTCAAAGAGAGAAACTATCAAACGTTATCCGGCGGGGAAAAGCAGCGCATACAATTGGCTCGCGTTCTCGCCCAGATATCTATTGAGTGTGACTATCCTCGATATTTATTCTTAGATGAACCAACTTCGGCTCTCGATATGAAACATCAGTTTGAGACACTGAAAATGCTGAAATCACTTTGTCGAAAAAATATTGGTATTGTGATTATTCTTCACGATATCAATTTAGCGGCAATGTATTGCGACCGAATAGCGCTGTTGAAACAAGGTGAGCTATTAAAGCTAGGCACCCCCAACGAAGTATTTCAGCGCCAGATTATCAAGCAGGGATTCGAAGTTGATGTTGATATCTTGAACCATCCTAATTCCAATACACCAATTATGATTAACCAAGCAATTTAGAGGATAGTAAAATGAAAAAACAACGGTCTATTAATTATGCGAGAAATTTACTACGAAGCCAAGAACTGGCGGTGTTGTCTACACATTCAAAGAGTGTTAAAGATTACCCCTTTGGTTCGGTCACCACCTATATTTCTACGGTAAACGGGGAGCCGATTTTTTACATCAGCAATTTAGCGCAGCACACTCACAATATACTTAATAACCCCAAAATGTGTTTGACTGTATTTGAAGGCAATCAAAATGACCCGAACGCCGGTGCACGATTGAGTATTATGGGGGAAGCTATACTCATTGACGGTGAACAAGTCGAATCGATTAAAAAACGTTTTTTTACACTGTTTCCCGACAGTACTAAATATGAAAAAATGCATGACTTTAATTTTTATATTCTTAAAACAACAAAGGTTCGTTATATCGGTGGTTTTGGGGACATTAACTGGATATCAAAAGAAGATTGGTTATTAGAAACGCCAACGTGGTTAGAGAGTGAATCAGATATGATTAAGCATATGAATGAAGACCATGCCGAGGCAATGGATCTCATTTGTTTTCACAAGTTAGGATATTACCCAAAGAATGTGGAAATGCTTGCGATTAATCCCGAAGGATATTTCTTTAAGAGCGACGGTAAAAAGCCCGCACATATTAATTTTGAGGAAAAGGCGGTGGATGATGGATCTGTAAGAAAACAATTGGTTAAGTTGACCCATGCTGCCAGAGATCACCTCGAAGTAGTTAGTCAGCAAGAAAAAGCTAGTTAGATAGTTAAGGAGGGAGAGTGGTTATTAAAAGGACAAACGTTTAAACGTAAATGATAAGTTCACTCATTGCGCCAGGGCACGGACGTTTCGGCGTATTATGTTTTAGCGCTGCTCGTTCGTTGTGGAAGTTAGTCAATAATAGCCGCACCTAGTAGGAGATCTTTAGCTAGGATTTACACTTATTTGCGCAGGTTACAAAGGCTCACCAGATATCTGCTTGAGGTGAGTCATTATTAAATTGCTAAACGGCAGATACAAAAAGTCGATTTTCGAAAAATGAGCTTTTGTATATGGTAGCACCACCAAAATTAGGTCTCTTGAGAGAATAGTAGGCGCTTTTAGGCGAGGAGTGTTCGCGCGAATTTCAAATTAGGTTTGGGACGACTGAAACTAATAGTCTCCCCGACAGATGTGATTCATCGCCAAATCCTAGGCGACAGATATAAAAAAACCCGCCAGATGGCAGGTTTTTTATATATGGTAGCAAGGAGTGGAGTTGAACCACCGACCCCATCATTATGAGTGATGTGCTCTAACCAGCTGAGCTACCTTGCCATAATTTGGTACTTAGTTCTTGAAAATCTTGGTCAAGACTCAAGAGGCGCGTATTTTCCAGTTTAGAGAGCGGTTTGTCAACAGTAACGGCTCAATTTTGGGGATTATTTTTAGTTATTTAGCTGGATCGTTTAATTGCTAAAGAGCATCGATTTAAAAAAACGATTCGGTTGTTTCATTACAGGCTTCTCGCTTGCAACAAAGAGCGTAATGCAAATCTAAGACAACACATTACAAACTCGCTATAATAGATGAATAATAGTTTGAGGGTTACAAAAAATATGCTTAAATTTCAAATAGATAACGGTCATTTAGAGCAAGTGATTACTAACCATTATGGACAAAATACAGATTCACTGATAAGAGATTTTGTTGGCTATATTCAGACTAAGCAAGTTCAAAATGACATTGGAGTGTCAATAGAGCAGATTAAAGCGGACGAAGGCGTGCAAATATCTTCGGTGATGGAAAAACTGCGAAATAAGTATGAATGATTATTCGATCGTCTTTTCTCCTCGAGCGCTCTCAAGACTAGAAGAGCTGACCGATTACTTATTTACTGAAACACAATCCTCCGATTTCGTGATTAAATACATTAATTCCTTGGAGGAGTATTTAGAAAGCGTTTTACGATTATTCCCTGAATCTGGTACTAGGGTAACAGAGTATGGTGAAGGTATTCGTCGGATCGTATTTAAAGAGTATTCGTTTTTGTATAGAATCGGCGACCGGCAAATTGAAATATTAACGGTATACAAAGAGAACTTGCCATAAAATACTTGCGAATATTTGAAGGGTTTCTAGTTTGCTGAAATTGGTAATTAGCTGAGAACTGAGAAGTGCTGGCGTTAGTAAGGCCCGCAGAGTTTATAACCTCTCCTTAGTTAAGAAGAGGTTAAGCTGAAACTCTTAAACGTTAAACCTAAAGTGCATCACATCGCCGTCTTTCACTAAGTAATCTTTACCTTCCAAACGCCATTTACCAGCTTCTTTTGCACCTGCCTCGCCTTGGAATTCGATAAAGTCGTCATAGGCGACAACTTCCGCTCTAATAAAGCCTTTCTCAAAGTCTCCGTGGATAACACCTGCAGCTTGTGGTGCTGTTGCTTCCATTTTTACGGTCCAAGCTCTTACTTCTTGTACACCGGCGGTAAAATAGGTTTGAAGGTGTAGTAACTCGTAACCTGAGCGAATGACTCGATTAAGTCCTGGTTCGTCTAACCCCATTTCATCAAGAAACTCTGCTTGTTCATCAGCTTCTAGCCCTGCTATTTCCGATTCCATGGAAGCGCAGATAGAAACGACTGTTGCGTTTTCTTTAGCTGCTAGCTCTTTTACTTGGTCAAGGAAAGGGTTGTTTTCAAAACCGTCTTCGCTAACGTTGGCAATATACATGGTTGGCTTGCTTGTAATCATCTGCATGCTCTTAATTGCCTTTAGCTCGTCCTTGTCCCAGTCACCGGCTCTAATCGGCAGACCATCGTCCAGCAATACCTTAAAGCGAGTTAACAATTCTAATAGGGCTTTTGCTTCTTTATCACCGCTTTTCGCGATTTTTGTATTTCTAAGTATTTGCTTTTCAACTGATTCAAGGTCAGCAAGTGCTAACTCAGTATTGATGACATCAATATCATCTAAAGGGTCAATTTTGTTTTCTACATGAATGACGTCATCATTTTCGAAACATCTTACAACGTGAGCAATAGCGTCCGTTTCCCTAATATTTCCAAGAAACTGATTACCTAACCCTTCGCCTTTAGAAGCCCCTTTTACTAATCCAGCAATATCAACAAACTCCATAGTTGTTGGTAATACTTTTTCCGGATTAACTATAGCGGCTAGTGCATCAAGACGTGGATCGGGCATTGGTACAACCCCCGTGTTCGGCTCTATGGTACAAAACGGATAGTTCTGAGCGTCTATTCCTGCATCAGTTAATGCATTGAACAGTGTTGATTTACCAACGTTTGGAAGACCTACAATGCCACATTTAAAACCCATATCTTTCTCCAGAAATTTTTAAACACTATCTCACCACAGAGAGCACAGAGAACGCAGAGTAGATCTTTTGGATCATTATTTTACTGGGAGTCTCGAGCAATCAATGAAGTTACATTCTTTGACTTATGTACTTTTCGTCTATTTTACCTCAGCGTACTCTGTGCCCTCTGTGGTAAATAAGATTTTGAACTTTTTAAACAGGCGCTTTGAATCCATGCATGCTTTGCATGACTTTGTCGTGTTCGCCGTTAATAATATCGCCGGTATGTCGTAAAGCCTCGTCGATACTTTCTTCTATGGCGCGCTGCTCATTTTTTGGCGCGCTACCAAGCACATAGTTGGTTACTTGGTTTTTGTTGCCCGGATGACCTATACCAATTCTTAATCGATAGAAGTCGCGGCAGTTGGCAAGTGAGCTAATAATATCTCTTAAGCCGTTATGGCCGCCGTGCCCACCAGATTGTTTTAACTTAACGGTGCCGGGGTCTATGTCTAACTCGTCATGAGCGACTAAGATTTCATCGGGTAATATTTTATAGAACGTCGCTAAAGCACCTACGGCTTTTCCGCTTAGGTTCATAAAGGTATTGGGTATTAATAATCGACAATCAGAATTTCCAATCATTCCACGACCAACGTGGCCAAAGAATTTAGTCTCTAATTGAAGGGGAATTGAATAGCTTTGTGCTAACGCGTTGACATACCACTCACCAGCGTTGTGACGGGTATTTGCGTATTGTGGACCGGGGTTGCCTAATCCTACAATTAATTTGATTCGGGTCATAATAGAAATTTCAATTAGCTCGCCCTACAAGAGCGAGCTAACCGAAAATATTTACTCTTCTGCTGACTCTTCTTCGCCGTCTTCTGCTTCATCTTCAGAAACAGCTGCACGTCCTTTATGGATAGTTGCGATTGCCTGATCATGATCAGCGCCGTGAGATAGTTCAACTAGCTCAACGCCTTTAGGCATTACAATGTCAGATAAGTGAACAATTGAGTCTAATTCAGCATCAGCCATGTCAATTTCAATGTACTCTGGAAGGTTCTTTGGAAGACATGAAACTTCAACTGTAGTGAAAGCATGGCTTACTACACCACCCTCTTTAACACCTGGACAACCTTCTTCATTGATGAAATGTAGAGGGATGTTTGTGTGAAGTTTTTGTGTAGCACTGATTCGCATAAAGTCAGCGTGAGTGACTTTAGGCTTGAACGGGTGACGTTGAAGATCTTTTAAGATAACCTTTTCAGTCTTTTTGCCCGCTTTTAAAGTTAGAATTTGCGAGTAAAAAGCCTCGTCTTCTAACTGCTTGATGATTTCTTTATGGTTAATCGAGATAGGTTGTGGCTTCTTACCTCCACCGTAAACGATTCCCGGGATTTTGTCGTCAAGACGTCTTAGGCGGCGGCTCGCACCTTTCCCCATATCGTCTCGAAGCTCTACATTTAATTCAAATGACTGACTCATTTTGTTTCTCCAAAAAATTAGTTTTAAACCTCGACCGCGACCAGTTCGAAGTAGTATTCCCTCTATTCAACACCTTACAGTGTCAAAAATGGGCGGCGAATTATAAGGCAGGTAGTAATTAAAAGCGAGTAAAGATTAAAAGATTAAGGTCAAAACATGAAAAGATTGTTCACCACGGAGGCGCAGAGGCGCGGAGAATAGACTGATTAGTGGAATAGGTCGCGTGACTGTAGCCTCGGAAAGGGCATTTTAGGCTATAAAATCATAGGGTTGTGAATGGTTCAAGTCAAAACATGAAAAGATTGTTCACCACGGAGGCGGGGTCTGCCCCGTGAAACGTTTTGGGTACAGAGGCGCCGAGGTCTCATTGATTGTGTTTTAACCTAGCTCCCAGCTCCTGCTTCTTCCATAAACCTAGCTCCCCGAACCTAGCTCCTGGCCTTTCCCTATACTTGAAACAAAAAAAAGGCTTTCCCCTTAGGAAAAGCCTTTCTAATACTCTCGCAACTCGCAACTCGCAACTCGCAACTCGCAACTCGCAACTCGTTCTTAATCCATAAACATGGTACTAAGTGACGCTTCTTCGTTGATACGTTTAATTGACTCACCTAGCATTTCAGACAGAGTTAATACATGAATTCTATCGCAGTTCCGTGCTTCTTCAGACAATGGA
>CAJQOL010000207.1 GCA_905479925.1 uncultured Kangiellaceae bacterium
CCTTTATCACCATTGTCGCGTGCTTTGTGATCTTGAGAGGTTGCCAGCGGTAAAATATTTTTACCATCAACCATAACGATAAAGCTAGCTTCTTCACCTTGCAAAAACTCTTCGACAACTACTCGATGTCCAGCATCACCAAATTTGTTTCCCGCGAGCATATCTTCAATAGCATCGAATGCTTGTTGTTCGTTGTTAGCAATAATAACCCCTTTCCCGGCCGCTAACCCGTCTGCTTTGATAACAATTGGAGTGCCCATTTCTTTAACATAGTTTTTTGCAGCGTCAATTTCTGTAAAGTTCCCATAAGCAGCCGTTGGGATTTTATTACGAGCTAAGAAATCCTTAGTAAATGCCTTGGAACCTTCTAATTGTGCAGCGCCTTTTGACGGGCCAAAACATTTTTTTCCCGCATCATTAAATTGATCAACTATACCTAGGCAAAGAGGTGCTTCGGGTCCAACAATGGTTAAATCTATATCATTGGTTGTCGCAAAATTTAACAGTCCTTCAATATCTTCTGCGCCAATAGCGATATTTTCTAGCTTATTTTCTTTGGCGGTCCCAGCATTTCCTGGAGCGACAAATACTTGGCTAACATTTTCAGATTGGGCTGCTTTCCACGCTAGCGCATGCTCGCGTCCACCGCCTCCAACAATTAATATTTTCATAATAGTGATGCTCTCGTTAATGATTGGATTAGTGTTTAAAGTGTCGCATGCTTGTGAATACCATGGCCATGCCATGCTCATCAGCTGCATCAATTACTTCTTGGTCACGCATTGAACCGCCTGGCTGAATAATGGCACTAATACCGGCTTCCGCAGCAGCGTCGATACCATCACGAAATGGAAAGAATGCATCAGAGGCCATAACACATCCTTTTACTTCTAAGCCTTCATCTGCGGCTTTTATACCGGCAATCTTTGCGCTGTATACACGGCTCATCTGCCCAGCGCCGACACCAATTGTTCGTTCTTTACTTGCATAGACAATAGCGTTCGACTTAACACTCTTTGCAACTTTCCAACAAAACAGTAGGTCTTTAATTTGTTCTTCGCTTGGTTGAACCTTTGAAACAACTTTAAGATCGTTTGCGGTTATTTCTCCAAGGTCACGGTCTTGAATGAGTAGTCCGCCATTGACCTTTTTGAAGTCCCAATCAGGTTGAGGCTTATTCCATTCTCCGCACGCCAATAGTCGAACGTTTTTCTTTTCAGAAACCACAACCTTCGCTCTCTCCGAAATGCTTGGAGCAATAATTACTTCAACAAATTGACGCTCAACGATACTTTTTGCGGTCTCGTGATCAAGCTCTCTATTGAAAGCAATGATGCCACCAAAAGCTGAGGTCGGATCGGTTTTAAACGCATTATCATAGGCGGTCAATGAATCTTCTGCGACCGCTACACCGCAGGGGTTTGCATGTTTAACGATAACGCAGGCTGGCTTATCAAATTGTTTAACGCACTCTAGCGCAGCGTCGGTATCGGCAACGTTGTTAAAAGATAACGCTTTTCCTTGAATTTGAACGGCTGTTGAAACAGAGGCTTCTGAAGGATTCTTTTCAGTATAAAATGCCGCAGATTGGTGAGGGTTTTCACCATATCGCATTGTTTGAGACTTTTGGTATTGGATAGAATAACTTTCTGGAAAAACTTCAGCTTCATTCTCAGAGTTAAGTCGAGCACCCAGATAATTCGAAATAGCGCCATCATAATGAGCGGTGTGAGCGAAAGTTTTCCATGCAAGTCGGTACCTAAGTTCTAAAGTTGTACCGCTATTTTCTGACAATTCGTTAAGTACTGCTTGGTAATCTTCAGGTTCAACGATAACGGTGACGTCTTTATGGTTCTTTGCTGCTGCTCGCAACATGGTTGGACCGCCAATATCGATATTTTCGATTGCATCAGCCAGCAGGCAATCTGGATTGGCTACCGTGGCTTCGAATGGATAGAGGTTTACAACTAACAAGTCAATTGGCTTAATACCATGCTCTTGCATAACCGCTTCATCGGTTCCACGACGAGCAAGAATTCCACCATGAATTTTTGGATGAAGCGTTTTTATTCGGCCGTCCATCATCTCAGGAAATCCGGTATGGCTTGATACTTCCTTAACTTCAACACCATTGTCCATTAGTAATTTTGCGGTGCCACCGGTCGATAATATTTCAACGCCTTGCTCTGATAAGCTTTTTGCAAACTCTAAAATACCAGTCTTATCGGATACGCTGATTAGTGCTCTTTTAATCGTTCGAATTGAACTCATGATCTTCTCGTTTAATTTAATTCAAAAGAAATAAACAACAAACGGGCATGCGCCCGTTTGTAAGTTAAGGATTTTTGTTGACTAGTTTAATCCGTGAGTCTTCAACTTCTTACGCAATGTGCCTCGATTTAAACCAAGTACTTGTGACGCCTTTGTTTGATTTCCTTGGGTATAAGCCATAACAGCTTCCATCAGTGGAGCTTCTACTTCAGCGAGAACTAATTCATAAAGTTCAGTAGGCTGTTCATTGTCTAACTGAGTGAAATAGTTTCTCATGGCAAGCTCGACACTTTCCCTTAAGGTAAAGCTTTGTTCACGTGACTCAAAGACGCTCGCTTCTTCAACTGATTCAGTTGATGAATTGCTCATTCCATCGATATTTATACTTTCTAAATTCATATGATTTTGCCTTAGTTTTAAAAAA
>CAJQOL010000208.1 GCA_905479925.1 uncultured Kangiellaceae bacterium
TGGCTTCGTCGTCTTGTGCCAACTCGCCTCCAGCCTACGCCTCATATGATGTTCTTGTTCATTAGCTCGCAGTTTTGCTAGCGGCTTCCTTCGAACCTTTCCTCGCGGATTAGCCCTTGCCATTCGCTAGTAGTTATCGTCTAATTACATCAAAGTGTTCGACGGTGATTTTCCTACAGAGGACTTGCGACCTCATTAGTTAATACCCATGTCGGGCGTACACAACTACCTTGAAAAACGCCGTCAATGAATGGCTTTTTCACGATTTATTTTTCCCCAAAATGGTAATGCGTGGCATTTTAAAAAGAATTCGGTGAATATCTCAAATGAAGGATTGTTAATCAACTTGTAAGAGTTTATCTTCTGATATCTCGTAAGGAAAGTGGTACAAATTTTTGGAAGAAGACATTGAAAAAATTGAAAACATTGACGTTATAAAGTGGGCCTTTGAAAAAGGATATGATATAGCTTGCAGTGATTTTCGAGACGGAATTATTATTAGTTCCAGTGAAACAAAAAAGTATTTTTTGGAAGAGTTAGAAAAATTCTACGCAAAAGTGAATGGCTTGAATCAAATGTATCCATAAATTGTTTTGACGATTAGATTTAAGATGATTGAATGATAATTTAAGCTACCAATAGAATAAATGTAACGCAACCAATCGTAACTATGGAGTATTCACGTATGAACAAAAACGACATATTTAGTATTCTAATAAAGCATATACACACGTTTATTAGAGAACTTGATGATGAAATTCCAGAAATAACATCCGACACTTACTTTACAAGTTTTGGGGCGAACTCCTGTGATAGGGCTGTCATCGCTTCTGATATTATTGACGAGATTCCAATGAAAACGCCTTTGGAAGAGCTCCTTGAAGCTAGTACCGTAGGTGAAATGGTTGAGTTATTGTATTCTGGCCAAATAGCCAGTTTTTCTAACACTTTCGAATCTGCTGTGGTAAGTACGGCAGAAGTATTTTCATAACAATTAAGATAAATACTTATAGCCTACGAGACTTAATTGTACACGAAATAAATTTAAAATAAGAAAAGTAAACTTGGTTTTTTGCTTCTCAAGTGAAAGGCAAAAATAGTATTCATTCGCCATAGGTATTATAGGTAAACGTCGAGAGCATGGTAACGAAGTCTGTGGGAGTTTAACAACAACAGAGTTCCATATGATTGGCTTAGCGTGGTCGTTTATCGCGCATTTTTATCGCATAAAGTTAGTATAACACTACTGTTAAGAAGACTCTAAATAACAGACTCTTTTTCTCGCTTGTGTTATCTGCACCAGCCTGATCAAAAGAGTGGTTTTTTTAAGAATTATAGTTAAAGCAATACGCGGTTATTCCAGTTCAAGAACGACTTAGCTAAATTGCATTATAGCTGACGTTACAAAGAAATATTTGGTTGTTGAAAACCAATAAATCTATTTTATACATTCGATTGTAGGGCGGAGCTGTATTCAATCGAATAGGTTTTTTCTACGCCAAACCATGAATGGTACGAATTTTCAATTTACTTCTTGCTCAATAAAAAAAGGGCACCTATGACTGGCTCAGACATTTATTGCTAGTTGCTATAGACCCACCAAACCGCGAAAACGGAGAGTCGATGGATATTGCTATATCTAAGAAAAACAAAAAGGGTTCCAAAAAATACATTGTCATATTCCTTCTATTGTTTCCGTTATTCTTTGTAGTTAAATATCTTTGGTTTCTTGGACAAACTGATTCCAGTTTCAACAGGGACTCAATGGTTTTTGCTGAGGTAAAACGGGACAAGTTTATTGTGACGGTACGTGGAAGTGGTGTACTTGTACCTGACAATATTCAATGGCTTTCAGCCAATGTAGACTCCAAGGTCGAAAAATTAGTCGTCAAGGCAGGAAACGTTGTACGTCAAGGAGATCTAATTGTCTCCCTGAGTAATCCGAAATTGGCCCAGCAACTGGCGGAAGCCCGTTGGGAGTTGGAAGCCATGATGGCTGAACTAAAAGCAGATAAAGTTGCACGCGAATCTCGCTTTCAAGAACAAAAATCAACGGTATTAAACACTAAACTGGATTATGAGAGTAGTCTACTAGAATTCAATGCTCACGAAAAATTAATTGGTACCGGCGCCGTTTCGCAATTGGCCTATGACAGAAGCAGCCTGGCGAAAGCCCATTATGAGCAGCGACTTCTGGCAAGTGAGCAAGAGTTAGCACGAATGGTCGATAACTTAAAGGCGCAAAACAATGCTCAAACGGCGCGAGTCAATAAAGCTAAAAAAATTCTTGAAAGAACGCAGCAGCAAGTCGACGATCTACAAGTCAGAGCAACCATGGATAGCATAGTGCTAGAAACACCATTAGAAGAAGGTCAAAGAATTTCGATGGGGGCAAATATTGCTAAATTGGCACAACAAGAATCATTAATAGCAGAACTCCACGTACCAGAAATTCAGATAAGAGGTGTGGCGGTCGGTCAACCAGCGATTATCGACACTCGCAACAATAAGATAGCAGGAATAGTTTCAAGGATCGATCCTGCGGTAGTTAACGGAAACGTGCAGGTAGATATTACCTTTATGGAGAGTCTGCCAGATGATGCTCGCCCTGATCTGAGTGTAGATGGTGAGATCAGGATCATTGAAATTGATGATACGCTATTTGTAGAACGGCCACTTTTTGCGCAGAGTAAAAGCGATTCTTCTTTTTACAGATTAAGCGATGATGAAAAATTGGCAGAGCGAGTCAATGTAAAAGTTGGTTATGGTTCTGTTAATAGAATTCAAATCTTGGAAGGGTTGCAAGTTGGAAACAAAATAGTCATATCTGACCCAACTCGGTTCGAAACTTATGAAAGGTTTCGAATCAACTAAATATGCAAAATCAATAATACAAATTAGGAGATTAATGTTATGAGTGATGTTTTGATCAAGTTAGATAAATTAACGAAAATATTCCACACAGATGAAGTAGAAACTCATGCTCTGAGCAACATCAGTTTTACTATCAATAAAGGAGAATACGTTTCTATTTCTGGACCATCAGGGTGCGGAAAATCTACCTTACTGTCACTGTTAGGTTTGTTAGACACTGCTTCGAAGGGAAGTTATGTGTTAGCGGGTCATGACGTATCCGATATCTCGAAAGTGGATCGAGCTAGAATTCGCAATCGACAAATTGGTTTTATCTTTCAGTCTTTTAACTTGATCAGTGATTTGGATGTCGAAGAGAATGTTGAACTACCGCTAACTTATCGTTCTGATCTGGATAGCAAGCAACGAAAAAAGATGGTTAAAGACGCTTTAGAAAAAGTTGATATGGGACACAGAGCAAAACATTTTCCTTCCCAATTGTCCGGCGGGCAACAGCAACGTATTGCGGTTGCCCGAGCAATTGCGGGAAATCCAGCAATCATACTCGCAGATGAGCCCACCGGTAATTTAGATTCTAAAAATGCCGAAGGCGTATTGGCGCTACTCGACAAATTGCATGCAGAAGGTGCAACAATCTGCATGGTAACTCATGATTCCCGTTCGGCGATGAGAACACAACGAAAGATTGAATTATTGGATGGAGTAATTCTTGCGGATATAAAAACATCCAATAGAGAAAAAGTCGCTATAATGGCCGAAGTTAAAAAGATTGCCGAAGAGGTTAATGTATGATGATTATAAATGACCTCAAATACGCTTTGAGGCTATTGTCGAAGAAACCCGGCTTTACATTACTAACTACATTAGTTATGGCAGCTGGGATTGGCTTGAGCATCTATTTATTCTCTTTCTTTCATACAATCGTGTTTAAAGCGATGCCGTTTAAAGATAGTGACACGTTGATTCAAGTTAGTTCTTCTCAAAATGCCGCCAAAATGGGCAGCCCAATCAATTTACATGACTATTATGAAATACGAACAAAACTTAAAGGCGTATCTGAGTTTGGAGCCTATCGCACGGCCAACCTTAATGTTTCTGGAAGAGACGGCGCCCGGCGTTATAGTGGTGTTCTTGCTGAGCCCAATATTTTTAGATTGACCAGAACGAAACCTTTGATGGGACGAGAATTTAGTAACGAGTCAAATCGAGTAGGTGCAGAAAATGTCGTTGTTATTGGCTATGATATGTGGAAGAACCAGTTTTCCGGTGATCCAGATATTATTGATAAGTCCGTCAGGATCAATAGTGAAAGCTACAAAATAATTGGTGTTATGCCGGAAGGTTATTTATTCCCAAGTAACACGGCACTTTGGCTGCCTTTACGTGAAGACGCGACTCAAATTAGTCGCGTTAATTCGGGCAATGTTGTTGGGCTAGGGCATCTCAAAGAAGGTGTAACTACAGAGCATCTCAACCCGCAAGTTGGGTTAATTATGCAACGGATCGCACAACAATATCCAGAAACCAACAGTGATATCAGTGCGTATTTGTCGTCGATTCAAGGCGCCGATGAAAATGGCATTGAAGTCATTTACACCATGCATATTATTGCTATTTTAATTCTAATATTAGCTTCGATAAACGTTGGTAACTTACTCCTTTCACGAGCAATCGAACGAGGAAAAGAAACCGCAATACGTGTTGCCTTAGGCGCACCTAGATCGAGATTGATTAGTCAAATGCTTTGGGAAAGTATACTGATTTGCGTTATTGGAGCAATTATTGGAATTATTATACTTATTTGGGGACTAGATGTTACAGAAGAATACACTAAAGGATTTTTCCCAGATAAACCTCCTTTCTGGTGGATATTTGGAATAGATGGTTACGCCGTCAAAATGTTAGTAACTTTTATTCTAGGAACAATTATTGTCACCGGTTTACTGCCAGCTTGGAAAAACTCAAGCGTTGATTTTAACGCCGTTCTAAGGGACGGCACGCGAGGCGCCTTGGGCAAAAAAGCAGGGAGATTGAATAGCTTTTTGATTATTAGCGAGATATTCGTTTCGATGACCGTTTTAATTGCTGCAACAGCAATGATGGTCGGTAATTTTAAAGCTACACGCGCTGACTACGGGGCCATTACTGAAAACGTATTAACCGCCGAAATTTTATTGACCGAATCCAAATATACCACACCTGAAAAACAAGCCAAATTTGTAAAGTCTATTCAATCACGTTTAGAAAATACCGTTGGAATTGGTGATGTTATGATCGCTTCAGCTCTTCCGGGCGCATTGACTACAACTCCAGCAATCGCCTTAGAAGGTAAAGAATACAATGAGAATAAAGGTTATCCAAGAGCAAATTATATTGTGGTTACTCCAAATTCATTAGAAAAGCTCGGGGTAGAATTAATACAAGGCCGGTATTTCAATAGTGGTGACGACGGATTAGATAAGAGTACCGTTATTGTTACAGATAGTTTCGCACACCGTCATTTCGGTAAATCATCCGTACTAGGCAAGCGAATTCGTACTGCTGAACTTGATGGAGATTCACCAAAATGGTTAACGATTGTCGGCGTGGTCGAGCATACTATTCAAGGACCTTCGTATGGAGAAAAGGGTAAAGTACCATCAGTATTCAGACCTTTTTCACAAGCTCCGCGTAATCAATTAACGATTGCAATGCAAGTAAAAACAGATCGGAAGGAAGCAACAAAATCCTTGAGGCAGACTCTGCTATCTATCGACTCTGAACTACCGGCATTTCGTATAGAAGAGTATCAGGAGAGCTTAACTCGCCATACTAAAGCGATGCTATTTATCACGAGTATATTCTTTTTGTTTGGAGTCGCCGCTGTTATTTTAGCGACAAGCGGGATATACGGTGTAATGTCAAATGCAATAAACCAAAGAACCCACGAAACCGGTGTAAAACGAGCATTGGGCGCCACCGAAGGAAGAATTACTAAAGAGTTTCTAATGACGGGGATCAAGCAACTATTATGGGGTGGTATTCCTGGACTACTCGCTGGTTCGGCGATGGGATTTGCGATGTCTTCAATACTTTCAATCAGTATTGGTGATTTGGCGTCTGTTGCAATTGGTTTATTCGTCATTATAGGTGGCACGGTTATAGTCGCGACATATATTCCGACCAAGCGGGCATTAAAACTCGAACCGAGTGACGCACTACGCCACGAATAATAACCAAATAGCTATCAGGTATCATTCAATCAAGACTGGTTACTCAGTTCAAAAATGCTCTGGCGTAGCAAAAATTGAATAGATTTACGTCAGGGTCTTCGATTGAACAAAAATTTCAGAACAATGAAAATATCTTTTGCAACGAATTAGAATTGGTAGCTAATTCAAACGATTTATGAGTTAGCTTTCAAACTAGTTATATTGATTCATTAGCAGCTTACTAATTGGTAAATCGCTGTCGTGATTGCAAGTAGTATTATAGAGCTCTGCAATTGGGTTGTATCGGATACTTCAAAGTTCAGGTTAGATATTCTAATTCTGTTAAATTCTCAATATTCATTTTATTCAACCGAGAGGCTGGCTAATCGAATATTTCAAATCATGAGAGACAAAATGATTGATCAAGACACACTAAAGGACTTAACCGAGTCGTATCTAAAGTTAACGATTTCTAATGCCTGTGATTCTATAGAATCTGAATTCGACTCGTCGACTCCTTTTGGAGAGCTAGGTATCAATTCGTTCGATGTGTTAAAAATAATTAAATCTTTAGAGACGAGTTTTGGAAGCTTACCAAAAACCTTGTTGTTCGAGAATTTCCACGTTAATGACTTATCTAACTATTTTGTCAACAAGCATAAACAAACCTTATTGGATAAAGTCGTTGCTCTGAACACGCAACTTGAGCGTACCGAGAACCTCGTAGAAGGCTTGGCTCAGCAAAACGAACGGTCAGATTTACGTACTATTTCGCATGAGGTAGAACAACAAGCCAGCGGTAAGAGCACTTTTATTGGAGAAGAAGAATCCCCAATTATTGTTTTAGAAAAGGACCTAGATATTGGTTCTGAATTATCCTCTGAAATATACGCTATTTTCGAAGAATATAAAAACGAAACGTCTGTATCCAGAGGGACTAGAAATATAGCACCGTTTCTATTTATTGGAAGTCAAAAGCGAGGGTATTTCAACTTTAGTAGAAGTATTGACACTGTTCTGGTATACGCTTACACGGGGCCGGATGACTATGTTAATACGATTAGTAGTGAGTTTTTGCAATATTGTGAAGATAATAACTTTGAATTCAATATGTTTTCTGACAGTCGAATCGAACAAATTGATGGGATACAATTTTCAGCTACTCCATTTGGTGTTGTTCAAAAAGTACACAGCCTAGAGAGGTTTACTTTACAAGGCGGCAAGATGCGTCGTCTTAGATACCAGGTTTCGAAATTCGAAAAATCTGGAAGTTGTAAAACGATTGAATATATCGCCGGTACAGAGCATTCAACCGACCAAAACATCGCTGAGGTAATCGACCAATGGTGTGAATCTAGAACAATGGTAAATCCATTGATATACACAGTCAAAGACGAAATCTTATCGGGCAACTTGAGTAAACAACATCGTCTATTTTTGACTTATCTCAACGACGAACTTCAAAACGTGATCTTGATTTCCTCAATGTCATCACAAGGAACTGGCTATTTGATGGATTTGGAATTCTATCCAAAGGATATGCCGCTTGGTGGTTTGGAATTTGCGATCGTAAAAATGGTCGAAATCTTAGTCGCTGAAGGTTGTGATCTGTTGAGTCTTGGCGGAACATATGGTTGTAAACTAGAGGAATCTCCTAATACCGATCCTCAAATCGACAAGATGCTAGCTGACCTGCGTGAACAAAATGTTTTTAACGACGATGGTAATTTTCAATTCAAAAATAAATTTAGACCTAAAAACGAGACCATTTATCTTTGCCGACCGATTAAGGATGACAATGCCGATAACGTTATTGACATTATTATGATGATCGCACAACCTCCGGAAATTGGTGCGAGTAATTCAACCTTTCCAAGTACTGTGGGTAACAAACGAGCTGTCGTCGAGCGCTTGCCTGTAAGTACTATCGATAACAACGAACATAGACCCTCAGACCAATCAATACCTAGCTTCAATGACACGAAGGATCTCTCGAGTGAAATACTGAAAAATTTAGCTGGCTCACATTACAACCCATTAAATATTTCAGCTGAACAAATTCCAAATGACCTTAAGACAGACTCTTGGGCACAACTTTCTATGCTCGCTATAGATAATGAACTCGAACAACTGTACGGACGGTTACAACATCCCATTGATATTGACTCTAGCTTACGAACAGCATTTCCATTTAAATATTTTTCGCTATGTCAATCGGGTAGAGAGGCAGAAAGAGTATTATGCAAAGCATGGCAGAGGAAAGGCATTGTGCTACAGAATATGCTTTTCCCTACTTGGATATTCAACCAAATCGAGAGCGAATTTTCACCTATTGAATTGCCGTTGAAAGAAGCCTTTAGGCTTGACTCACAAGAAGTGTATAAAAGTAACCTTGATATTGAGATGGTTAGACAACAACTAGAAGTACACAAAGAAAAGGTCGCCTTCGTTTGCATTGAAGTCAGCAATAATGCAGTAGGCGGTTTACCCGTATCAATTGACCACCTGAGCCAATTAAAAACGCTTCTAAAAGAGCTGTCGATTCCACTTTTTCTTGATGCGACGAGAATTTTGGAAAACGCTCACTTTATTGTTAAGCACGATCCCAACTACGCTAACGCTAAAGTTTGGGAAGTAGTTCATACGATTTTATCCTTTGCCGATGTAATAACGGTTAGTTTGGCAAAAGACTTCAGCTTAAATAAAGGTGGGTTAATTGCTACTAATGACAAAGAACTGTTTCACAGGACCCAAAATGTTATCAATCAAACTGGTGGTGGTCTTGATGTAATTGATAAAAAGTTAGTCGCTATCGCTTTAAAAAACCAGAAAAAAATAGAGGTTAGCACCGCGCGCAGAATAGCAAATACGCGACTAATCTGGCAGGCGCTAGACAATAGCAATGTACCGGTAGTAAAACCCGTTGGTGGGCATTGTATATTAATAGACGTAAAACAAATTGCCGAATTTAAGTCGCTGAAAAGTCCCGTTGCGTCATTTGTTGCCTGGTTATACTTGAATACCGGAATTCGCTGTGGGGAGCATAGCGTTGGCATGCAGCGAGACTCTAGTTTAAACGGTATTGTTCGCTTAGCTGTACCTATTGGCCTACAAATGTCGCAGGTTGAAAAAACCATTGAACAACTGCTCATTTCGTTTTCGCGAATAGAGAACATTCCGAATTTAGAAAAAGTAAACCAAAAAATAGATTCATTTGGAGCCATAAATGTTAGCTACCGTTTAATAAATATTCACAACCAATCTAGCAAAATCACTGAGTCACATTCTGGTAAAGAGCACTTAGATTCTTCACCTTCAGAACTACAGGCCATCGAAAACAGCAGTGACGATAAAAATACTATTACACAGAAAATGCCACAAACAGATAAACCAGTAAATCCGGCATTTCACTACGAAAATCCCAGAAACAAAAATAGCGGAGATGAAATAGAGATAGCCGTTATAGGTATGGCGGGTCGTTATCCCAAGTCGACCAATATGCAAGAATTTTGGGATAACTTAGTCGAATCGAAAAACTGTATCAGCGATATTTCTGAAAACAGGTTTAACCGCCGACGCCAATCTCGGTCATCAAATAGATATCGAGGGGGATTTATTGATGCCATCGACAAATTTGATTCACTATTTTTTAACATTGCGCCCAGGGAAGCCGAGACCTTAGATCCGCAAGAGAGGCTGTTTTTAGAAGTTGCTTGGGAGACATTGGAGGATGCTGGTTACTACCCGGAGAATCTTGTCAATTCTAAAGGTGAAAGCAAAATAGGCGTGTTTGTTGGCGCGGTATGGGCAATGTATCAAACCGTGGGCGCCGAAGAAAGACTTGCCGGAAACGAGCAAGCAATAGCAAGTTCTTTCCTTTGGAGTATTGCTAATAGAGTTTCTTATTGTATGAATTTTTCTGGACCCAGTATCGCCGTAGATACGGCGTGTTCTGCCAGTTTAACGGCACTTTACCTTGGCGTAGAATCGATAAGAAAAGGAGAATCCAGTGAAGCTCTTATCGGTGGCGTCAACCTTGATGTGCATCAATGCAAGCAAGAAATTACTGTTGCAGGCGGATTACTTTCAGAGGATGGATTGTGTCGTACTTTCGGCAAGGCCGCGAGTGGTTACGTTCCTGGAGAGGGGATAGGTGCCATATTTATAAAGCCGTTAGAATGCGCTCTAGCAGACCATGATAATGTTTACGGCGTTATCAAAAGCATCGCGATTAATCATGGTGGACGAACAAGTGGGTTTTCTGTACCAAATCCAAAAGCACAGTGTGAACTGGTCCGAACAGCACTTAAATCCGCTGATATTGACGCTCGAACACTTGGCTATATTGAAGCTCATGGCACCGGTACTGAACTTGGAGACCCAATTGAAATTACTGGACTTAGAAATGCTTTTGAAGATTACGGTGTTGAAAAACAAACTTGTTCCATTGGTTCGATTAAGACCAATATTGGGCACTTGGAGGCGGCCGCAGGTTTAGTAGGAATGTGCAAAGTACTGTTACAAATGAAGCACCGCAAACTTGTCCCATCACTTCATTCTACTGAGCTTAATGAGTTTATTGACTTTGACGACTCTCCTTTTGTCGTACAACAAAGCGTTGAGGAATGGAAAGCGAAAACAATTGACGGTATTGAATACCCCTTAAGAGCGGGCATCAGTTCGTTCGGGGCTGGTGGTTCTAATGCGCACGTTATTCTAGAAAGCATTCCATTGAGGGATACTAACGAGCAAGCTGCAGCGGAAATAAGCGAACAACTTTTTCCACTTTCAGCGAGAAATGAAGAGCAGTTACGCAGAGCGGTCGAACGACTAAAGACATTCTTAACGCAGTCAGAGAGAGAAGCCAATGGATTAGCACCGATCAATATTAAGGATGTTGCCTATACGTTGCAGGTCGGAAGAAAATCATTCGTTCATAGACTTGTACTAGTCGCGAAAACTAAACGAGAGTTAGTTGAAAGATTGGATGATTATATCGAAGGCAAGACTGACAAAAGCATCCTAAGCGGTTGTGTTAAGAATAACGAAGGTATTACCAAATTATTGAGTCGCAAAGAAAAAGAACAATTTATTCAACTAGTGTCACAGGGAAGGGACCCGCACAAAATAGCACAGCTTTGGGTTGACGGCCTCCTGTCGGATTGGCAAGGAATGGCTGTACAGGCTGACGCTAATAGAATATCTTTGCCGACGTATCCTTTTGCTGACAAGAGACACTGGATCACTAAGAAAGAAGATAGCAGTAATTTTTATGGCAGTGATATTCTCTTGGCTAAACATCCGCTCATCGATACCAATGAGTCTACTTTTGAACGTCAAATATTTAAAAAAACTTTCACTGAAAATGAATTCTTTATATACGACCACTTAGTTTCCGGTATTCCAACACTACCCGGTGTTGGTTATCTTGATCTCGTTCGAAAAGCAGGTGAAATAGCCGCTGGTAGAAAAATTCAAAAAATTATCAATATTCTATGGGTTAGTCCTTTGACCGTCGAAAATTCGACGCCCACGGAAGCGTTCGTAGAATTGAAACCCAATGGGAGTCTCGTTCAATTTGAAGTGTTTAGCGAAAAGAAAAACGGCGATAAGCAGTTATATGCGCAGGGAAAACTTGCCTACGCGACCAGCGAGCAATTACATGCCGAGCCTGAATATGTAGATATTAAGAATATTCGTAATCGATGCAAAAAAGTCATTGAAGGAAAAGAAGCATATCCGCTATTTAATTCTCTCGGCTTGAACTTGGGACCCAGTTTCCAGGTTCTTCAAGAAGTCTATAAAAATGACACTGAAGTTCTCGGCTTACTAGAAATACCGACAATTCAAAACAGTCAATTCCATGACTATGTTTTACATCCTTCAATTATTGACGGTTCTTTCCAAGCATTAATGGGCGCTAAATTAGGCGACGAACAAGACGGTGAAATGGTCGTTCCCTATTCGTTGGGTGAAGTTGAAGTACTTCATCCCTTAACGAAGACTTGTTATAGCTACGTTACAGAAGCGACTGGTAAAAATAAGTCTGGCTCTGGTTTGTCTAAGAAAAACGTGTTGATTGTAGATGAAGACGGAAAAGTGCTGATCAAGATTCGAGATTCTGTGGGTGTTTCTCTTACTGACGTTCACGAAAAGCCAAAACAAACGAGTAAAGGTGATTTGTCGAGCAATGACTTTGAGAAGCTATACTATGAAAATGTTTGGGATGAACAGCCGGTTGACGGAGATAGGATAACTGATCCTAATTTACCTGCGATACTATTGTTTGATACGGACGAAGTATTGTATAAACTCTATCTAGAAAAAATAGATAAGGTTGGCGGTGACAAATCGAGGATTATCCTGGTCGTTCCCGGTGATAATTACAAAAAAACTAGCAACTTCGCGTACGAAATTGACCCTAAGAATCCCCAAAACTTTGAACAGTTGTTTGAAAGCTTAAGCGAGCAACAATGGCAACTTGAAAATATATGTTTCGCTTGGCCTACTTTTGATCAGCGAGACGTCATTACTTCGAATGTAGATAAATCGCAAGAAACCTCTTTAGATTTTGGTGTATACGCATTCCTAAACTTATCTCAAGCTATCATACGACTAAAACTTAGTGATAGTGTGAAGATTCAATATTTATTCTTGACCAATGCCCAAGATCTTCAGCCTGTCAATCAAGCTGTAATTGGGTTTACTCAAATTCTTGTCGCCGAGAACCCTAAACTCAATTGTCAGGTTTTACAAATACATCAACAGGAGGCAAGTAAAAATCACGTTCTACTCGATTCAATTTTAACTGAAATCCAGTTGGATGGAGTACTCGACTTGGCGGTTAAGTATGAAAACCAGAAACGTCTAATACGAAAAATCAGTAAGTTCGAGTTGGCGCGATCACTCGCCTTAGATTCTGGTTCGAATAGCGTGTTAAAGACTAAAGGTGTCTACTTAATTACCGGAGGCGCTGGTGGATTAGGATTTATTTTCGCTGAGTATTTGGCCACGGAGTTTAAAGCTAGATTAGTATTGACGGGGCGCTCTAAGTTATCTCCTGAAAATGAAACCAAACTCAAAGAAATGCGCGAACTCGGTGCGGAGGTTGTATATTTCTCCGCTGATATATCTAAGTTTAACGACGTACAACGAGTTGTAAAGCAAACAAAGTCTCTTTACGGCGAAATCAACGGAATAGTACATAGCGCGGGAGTACTCCGAGATTCGTATGTCCGAAATAAAACATTCGATGAAATGAAAGCAGTTTTTGCTCCAAAAGTATATGGCACGTTACACCTAGATGATGTTACCGCCGACGAAAAACTAGACTTCTTCGTCTCGTTTTCATCATTAGCGGCGTTAGCTGGAAACGCCGGTCAAAGCGACTACTCATTTGCGAATCATTTTATGGATTCATTTATGCAATCTAGAGAAATTAAAGCTAAAGATGGCAACAGATATGGCAAATCGTTAAGCTTAAATTGGTCTATTTGGGCTGATGGTGGAATGCAGCTGGACGAACAAACAGCAATCTTTTTTGAAAAAAACCTTGGGATTAAGTCGCTATCCAAACAGACAGGTATTGATACTTTCTCGGTCGGATTAACCTCGAACAAATCCAATTTTGCGGTAATCGAAGGGGTCCAGGAAAAGATTGAACGCGCTTGGGGTCTTATCGAAGACGAACCAAAAATGGAGCGAGCTAGCCAATCATCGGGGTCGGACTCTAACATTGCTCCAACCAGTGGAGCGACCACCGGGAATGAGTTGACGCTTGCTGTTGAGCAAGCTCTGTCTAACATTGTTAAGGAATTTCTCAAACTGGACGAGGAAGATATCGACCTCGATACGATCTTGTTAGATCTAGGTTATGACTCAATAGGGCTGACAACATTTGCCAACGCCGTGAATGATATCTACGATACTGATGTGACTCCGGTTTTGTTTTTCGAATACCCTAATATACGAGAAATTGCTAATTTTTTAGCCACAGAACACAAAGAGCAAGCTAGTAAGATTCATCAAACGACGGCTTCGCATGGCGACAATACCAGCAATGTTAATGAACGATCACAAGAAACAATTGCAGAACAGGCTTTAGGTAATGTTGTTTCGATATCAAAAAGCTGGAACCCTGATAGCATTGAACAATCCTCAAAAATAACAGCAAATCCAAACCAGCTCTCGCCAGATTCGCGCTTTGTTCAACAGCCCATTGCGATAGTTGGAATGAGCGGCGTGATGCCGCAAGCGGACAACCTAGAAGAATACTGGGAAAAGCTTAGAAATGCCGAAAACAACATGGTCACTGAAATCCCTAAAGATCGTTGGGACTGGCAAGAATATTATGGCGATCCTTTAGAAGAGGAAAATAAAACCAAGTCGAAGTGGGGCGGTTTTATGCGAGAAGTTGATAAATTTGACCCATTATTTTGGGGCATTTCGCCTTTAGAAGCGCAGATGATGGATCCACAGCAACGGCTATTCCTAGAGTCGGCTTGGGGGGCGGTAGAAGATTCTGGACAAAGGGTTTCCGACTTAGCAGGTACCAAAACCGGGTTGTTTGTTGGAGCTTCCACACGAGATTACATTGATTTAATGGCCGATGAAAAAGCAGAGCTAAATGGATACTCAGCGTCGGGAACCTCACACGCAGTACTAGCAAATCGAGTTTCCTTTCTACTCGGTTTACATGGGCCTAGCGCGCCGCTTGATACCGCTTGTTCAAGTTCACTGGTTGCGCTTCACCGAGCGATAGAATCTATCCACACTGGTAGTAGCGATATGGCAATTGTTGGCGGCGTACAAGTCATGTTGACTCCAGCCGCCTTTATCTCATTCGGCGCTGCCGGTATGTTAGCAGCTGATGGTAGGTGTAAGACATTTGACGAGCGTGGCGACGGTTATGTGAGGGGGGAAGGAACAGGAGCGATATTTATAAAGCCGCTTGCAATGGCACAAGTAGATGGAAATAGCATTTATGCAATTATCAAGGCAACCGCAGAAAATCATGGCGGTCGAGCGACCATGTTGACTGCCCCTAATCCTCAAGCACAAGCAG
>CAJQOL010000209.1 GCA_905479925.1 uncultured Kangiellaceae bacterium
CCTCTCCCCAGCCCTCTCCCGGAGGGCAGAGGGAGCAAAAACCGAGCTTCCCCTTTGGGAACCTTTGAGACTATTGTAGAACGTCTGCGTTTAGCCGAACTGATCCATCATAACCTGTTATTCTTGATTCGCCTTAAAGTCTGGTCGTACGATAAAGTCACGATTCAAAGTCAAAAATGTCAGATGAAATTTGAGCAACTACACATTAAAAGACTATTTAATCTTTAATGGCATTTCATCAAGGTATTGATGCTCAATTAGCGCTCCCCCTATTCAACCGTTTCTCTTAACCGCGCTTATCCCTCTTTCCCGTTCACCGTATTTCCCAAATTTCCCTTTACCGCTCCCTGCCCTAGCCGCTCTCTAGTATTACAACCCACCATTCCTCAAAAAAGAATTCGTTCTAACCTTATGAAATTAAAGACTTTATTTTGGATAGAAAAATATTAGAATTTTAATAGTGCCATTTTAGGACTTATTCCATTGCAACCAATTAACCTGTGCTGAGTATTCAAACACGTTAAGAGGAAAACAATGTTTAAACAAATTAAACCGCGTACCAAACTGTCGAACAACATCAAGAAGTTCATAATTGCAGCGGGACTTATCTCAACCGTATCATCACTAAATGCTAAACAGCTCATTGAGCCGCTTATGGTTACCATTCCGGCTGGCAGTTTCAAAATGGGAGACAAGCAGCAACAAGCAGCCCAACCGATTCACGACGTTAGCGTCAACCAGTTTAGTCTTGGTAAATATGAAGTCACTGTAGCTGAATTTAGACAGTTTATAGAAGCAACTAACTACCCTGCGCCAACCGAGTGTCGCCACGAATTAGACGGCTGGTTTAAACTTTGGACTAAGGGTGACTGGGAAACTAACCAGTTAACTAAGAGTGAATTTCAACCGGTTGTTTGCATAGATTGGAATGCTGCCACCGCTTACACCCAATGGCTCGCAAGTGAAACTGGTCGTGATTACCGACTACCAACTGAAGCGGAATGGGAGTACGCCGCTCGCGCAGGCACCACCACTGACTACCATTTTGGCGATGATAAAAATACTACCGAGATATGTGATTATGCTAACACCGCCGATTTATACGGTGAAAACATTCTACAACGCGAAGGAAATACCACTTATTTCAATTGGAGTAGCGGTATGAATAACTGTAGCGATAACGCCGCTTACGCCAGCATCGTTGGAATGTATAAACCCAATCAATTTGGACTTTTTGATATGATCAGCAATGTTCAGGAAATGTTAGCAGATTGCTACGTCAGAGGTTATGAGGGAGCGCCAACGGACGGTTCCGCACGTATAGAAAAAGACTGCGAGTCTCGTTCAATAAGAAGCGGCAGCTGGCATTGGAATAACTCTCCAAGTGCACAACGTAATAGTATCGGGGAAAGTTTTACTGGCGGTGTGGATGGTTTTAGAATTGCTCTTAGCGGCGTAGCTCCTAAATTATCAAAGTCGACAAAGCAGTTTGAACAAACCCTGAACCAAGCGCGACAAACCGAACAAAAACGTCGCGACTTGCAACCGGCATTCCCCGACGCTATTACCGGCCTAACCCTGAAACAGACTGATAGTACGGTAACTTTGAACTGGCAAAAAAGTGAACAGGAAGATGTTAAGTATTACCGTGTTTACCGAAATGCATTAGCGGGTAAAATGTTTAAGTTGTTGGCTGCTAATCTAACCACTACAACCTTTACCGATTCCACAGCAGGCCAACATCAATATGATTATACCGTGGTCGCAGTCAGAGACCATATGCAAAGTCATTACGCAGCCCCCATTACTATCGAGGCACGCTGGTTGGATGGTTCAGCTAAAATTGAAGCGGAGTGGAGTCATGAGTTTAGCGGCACACAGATTAGCTGGAGCAGCGACAATGAACGTGGCGGACATACTTTAACGGGTAGAGACGGAATTTCTAAAGACGCATCCATTACCTATCGAATTGAAGTCGCCGAATCTGGTGATTATCAATTGAACTATCGCATCGCGAATAATCGTGCAGGAAAGGGATTTGAGCTCTACATCAATGATGTTAAGCAGTCGAGCAACTCATTAGCTGCCACCGGTGGTTACCATACCTGGAAGACGGAATCGACCGGTAGAATGTCGTTAAAGAAAGGTAAGAATATTCTTAAAATCGTATCACTCGATGACAATTGGAAAATGAACTGGATTCATTTAAAACCGATTAAAAAATCCAACTAATCCAGCGATTTTAAATAATCTGGTAATCTGAGATACAGAGGTGCTTGCGAAGCTTCGCACAGTGCCTCTTTGTTCTAATTTTGGATTATCAGGGAATGTTTATTTATGGCTGCTAGTGCAATAAAGTGGTCGGTTGGTAGTTTAGAAAGTGACTGGGGAATTGCTTCTGGAAAACGGTCGTTGGGTGGTCAACGCCGCGAGTTGCGGCAAGCTTTGCATATCCGTAACCTTGCTTCGTTAGGCGACATTCTAGAGCTCAGATGAAAATATGGTTTTATCATCGTTTATTGTTTTTAACACTTTTATATCTTTAATCTTCACTCTAGGTATCTTCAGAGGGTTGCTATCCAACACAACAAAATCTGCCTGTTTACCTACCTCAATAGAACCTTTCATGTGTTCTTCGAAATGTTGATACGCACCCCAAATAGTAATAGCTTTTAATGCATTAAGTGGTGATAGCTGGTGTTCTTTGCCAAGAATTTGACCGCTTCTTGTTACACGGTTAACCGCGCTATCAAGTATCCTCATAGAGTTAGGGAATGTAACAGGTGCATCAGAGTGAATAGTAAAATGTACATTATTTTTCAGGAACCATCCAGTGGGCGATATATTTTTAGCTCTTTCCGGGCCAGCCACAGAGTCTTTGTGCCAGTCACCCCAGTAAAATGTATGCATGGGGTAAAGCGCAGGAAAAATGCCTAATTTCTTTAGTCTTTCAACTTGATCTTTACGAGTAAACTGGCCATGAATCATAACAGTGCGATGGTCGCTAAGATTGCCTTCATCGTTAGCTTTTTCTACTAACTTGATAAGCTGATCAATTGCTGCATCCCCATTGGTATGGACTAACAGTTGCCAGTGATTCTTATAGGCCAGCTGCATCAACTGATAGGCTTCATTACCATCAAATGCAGGGTAACCAGAATAATCCTCAGTTTGACCTACTGGGGCCTTAAGATAAGGCTTTGTAAACCATGCTGTTTTACCTTGCGGTGAACCATCAAAAGTTAATTTTACCCCCCCAATACGAAAGCGATTTTGGTAGTTTTTAGACATTAAACTACTATGAAGAATAGGGTTGTCTTTAAGTGCCTTGAGATCTGGATAAGAAATAATATCGACATCAAAACCTATTCTTTCGGCGATTACTGGAAGTGCGTTAAGAGTTGCTAAATCAGTTTTTCCTTCTTGAACTGTCGTGAACCCATTTGATATATAGCTATGTTCACCTGCTTTATAGAGTTTCACTAAATCTTCTGGTGTAAATTCAGGAATCATTTTGAAAAATATCATGAAATGCGCATTTTCTTGCATCACACCGCTTGGAGTTTTGCCATCACTTTCTCTTTCAATTACTCCACCTGTTGGATCTTGAGTTTCAGAATTAATCCCCATTAATTCTAACGCTTTTGTATTATAGGCACCTAAATGCCCAGATTGGTGCATAACAACAACGGGGAGTTCAGTGGTCACTGCATCTAAGTCATGACGATTCGGGTGTCGCTTTTCTTTAAGTTGAGAATCGTCGTAGTTAAAACCTATGACTACCTTATAGTCTTTGGCAATCGAGGAGTGTTTGATAAATTCACGAAGCTCATTTTGTAAATCTGCAATAGTATTAACAGGGCCATCAGGAGCTGGGAGTAAATTGGCGACAATCGATTGAGTGCCAACACCAGCAAAATGGCTATGTGCATCGATAAAACCTGGAACTAAAGTTTTACCCTGTAAATCAATAACTTTGGTTTTTTGACCTTTGAGTTTCCGAATATCTTTATTGCTGCCAACACTACGGATTAAGCCGCCTTTAGTGGCAACAGCTTCCGCAGCAGGATTATTATCATCAATGGTAATAATATTGCCGTTGATATAAATAGTGTCAGCCACTTCATGAGCTTCTTTACTACAAGATGATAGGGCTACTATTAAGACAAGAAATACAGTTTTGATATTCATATAGCTTTACCTGTTGGTTACTTCTAGCGCCTAACTCTAACCTCAGTTGAGGCGTTCTATTATGCCTTCAATTAGTGGGCTATGTTAACTATTTTTAATGACCGCGTTTTTGCCGCCCGTTATTCCATTATTATTTCACCTAATGCCTACGATGTGATGCTATCAAACAACAATGACTAATCCATTCCTTCAAAACCATTAACAATTTCCGCGCATTGACATAGATACAGACGATTGCGTTACCGATTTTCGTATATAAACTCTTAGATCGAAATTAGCGCCCTCCGCTAACAAAACCTTACCAATAGTTTAGTTTTTCAATTAATTCTCGGTTAACTCTTGACCACCTTTTGCTGGCATTTTTATCGATATAGTCAATATAGGTATTTGCATTTAGATCCGCTAAGAAATGCTCTTTATGCAGTAATAATAACAATGCTGCATTAAGCGCATCATATTGCTGATGCTCTATTCTTGCAGCGTTAAAAGCTTGCGTAGCCAAGCCAATTCCAAGCTGCCACCGTTCTCGAGAAAGTGCAACTTTCGCTCTGGTAATCCCTTGGAAAGATGACCGTTGCCAAGGCTTAATACTAGCAAGCGCTAGCTCATGCTGTTTTTGCTCTACTAACGAATCTCTTACAAATTCCGCAGCTAAGTAGTATTCAGTTTTATATTGCGGGAAATAATCGGTCTCTAAGATTTGCTGGTAATACCCCATTTTTTCAGACGGGTCACTTGCACTCCATGCCAAGTTAATGATCACTGAGATTTGATGCTCTTGATTCAGTTGATGCAGTTCAATCAACTGCTTCGCGAGATCGAGTTGAGCATGCATTAACGCTTTTTCATTCGTTTTAGATGCCATAAATGATTGAGTTAAATGTGCTTTAACCTCAAGCAATGGTTCGTTGGCAACTCTAGCTCTATTAGCCGCAGTATTTAAACGTTCACGGCTTTCTCGGTATCTTCCCTCAACAAATAAAGACCATGCTGCTTCAACCAAGGCTATCGATTCAAGTTGCGGTAGATTCAATTGGTCGAAAAGAGATTGTGCTTTGTTGATGTGATAACCAGCTTTTGACCAATTAGAATTTCTTCGACTTGAACTTGTTTGCATCAAATGAAGCAAGCCGTTATCTAGGGCATTAGAATGACTATTTAGTGAAACGTCCAGCATTACATCTGCTGAATCAAAGTCCCCTTGTGCAATATAAGACGCGATCAACTGTCGATTAATTTCTTTATTATCTTCGTTGGCGTCTTTAAGTAATGTTAGCTGTGCTAAAGCCGCATTATCGGATTCTAAATTAAAATAGTTAGTCGCTTCGACACTTTCAACGAGTAACGATAATTGCTTGGCACAATCTTCAATAGAAGTGCCTTCAAAATAACCTTGCCAACCGCGCCGCTCTCCTTGCAAATAAAAACGCAATGCAAAATGCTCGGATAAATCTCCCGACAACTGATAGAGTTTCGTTGCGAGCAATAGCTGCTGCTTTTCTACCGCTAGGATTTTCCACGTTTCAAACGGTGAATCGAATAATGCTTGGTTATGTTGATTAGTTGAACTTAAAAACTTAATACGTTGATGGTTCCTGTAAAGCGGCTCGATCACGCGACTAGCTTCTATCTGCAGCGATGCAAACTTTGATTGCCCGCTCTCTGAAGTCGTCAATAAACTAGATTCGGCAGCCCCTGTTGCGGTCTGATTATCATAAGCAGCATTCCAGAATAGAATACCTGCAAAACCAAAAAACAACGCGCTAACCAGCCACATAGCCGATTTTGGTTTAGCGCCAATGGCGGACAAAAACGACGGTCTGTTAGTATTTGAAGGAGCGGATGATTGACTTGCTTGCCGTTGTGTTTGTTGATGACTCAAATCCTTGTCTGATTCAGGGGGTTCTTTCTCCCCTCTTTCAGCATCACGGCGTCCTTGTTCTGGAGAGGCATTAGGACTTTTTGTATTAGGATTTTCTCTTTTAGAATTTACTGTATTAGCATTCGCTTCTAGCGGCTCTACTGAGACAGGAAGCTGCCACTGATAGCCTTTTTTACTAAAGGTCTTTATCGATTGATTACCGAAGAAGGAGCGCAACAAATTAATATTTTGAAATATCACCTGTTCACTGACAGTTTGTTGAGCCCAAATCTCACGCAAAATATCGGACTTGCTGTGAACCCTTTGGGTATCTTTGAGCAATAGCGCCAGCAGCTTTGCTGGTTTTTCATTAAGATCGATTAATTCTCCGTCTTTCCTTAGCAGAAGTTGTTCACTATCAAAGATAAATTCGCAAAATTTATAAATCATAAAATCAACTAGAAGGCTAAATGCTCACTGAATAGGCTATAACTTAATAAATGGGATAGAAAATACTCATATCTGAATAATACCAACGATTTTGCTGTGGTTATGTATTCTCAACCAAATTGACTGCGCAATAGATCACTGAAAATACAAAAACGAGCCGCTCTATTTTATTCTAGAGCAATGAGCTTCATAGATTGTCTCTTAAAATGGGTGTAAAGACAAAAACTAATGGTATCGATTTACCAATGAAAAATAGAGGATTGTACTTATCACTCGGTTAATGCCTAAAAGACTGTTGCATGTCGATGGTGGAAAACATTAACGCTATCCTTGACATTGATATGTGAATAGCTATCAATATTTGAGGTTTATCACTCTAGGGGCCCCATTTCAATCACTTCCCGAACATAAGCGGAGCCAAAAACCAAGGTTGCTTTTAGGTTTCAAGATTGTATTATGCTAGATAGAAGGTTAACAATAGGTAAGGATTTGAAGCTCAACTCCCAAATATGAAAGAACTTTACGCCACTATCGACCTAGGTTCTAACAGTTTTCACATGTTGACTGCTGCATTGGAATTCAATGAAATCAAAATTCTCGATTCTACATCGGAAAAAGTGATGCTCGCTGAAGGTCTCTCAAAAAGGGATGGCATAACAGCAGAAGCAAAAGAGCGTGGACTTAGCTGTATTGAACGCTTTGCCCAACGCCTAGAAAGCATTCCACGTAAGAATATTCGTATAGTCGGTACCAACACACTAAGAGCAGCCGTTAATAGCGACCCATTTATCAACCAATTGGAGCTTCTTCTCGGTGATATCTCAATAGACATTATTTCTGGCATTGAAGAAGCTCGATTGATATTTCTAGGGGTTAGCCACACTTGGAGCAGCATTAGACCCGATGCAAGAAAACTGGTCATTGATATTGGTGGAGGTTCCACTGAGTTCATTATTGGTAAAACTTTTTCGCTTAAACGTGCAGAAAGTCTGCGAATGGGCTGCGTTGCCTTTCGGCGCTTTTTTGAGAACGACAAAATCACAAAGCGCTGCTTCGATAAAGCAGAACGGGCTGCGGAAGTGGAGCTCGGTAATATCTTAAGCGAATTCAAACCCAAGCAATGGTCAGATGTTATTGGGTCCGCTGGCACCTTTAAAGCAATTGAACAGTTATCAATAGCACAAGGCCTAACCGAGGAAGGTATTACCTTTTCGTCACTTATGGCTATTAGAGATCGGTTATTGGCCTTTGACACCATGACGGATATCGAATTAGACGGGTTAAAAGATCTCCGAAAGCGCACCATTGTACCGGGTGTTGCTATCGCCATGGCTATTTTCAAACTTTTGAAAATAGACATCATGCATATTTCAAGAGGTGGCTTAAGAGAAGGTATTTTGTACGATCTGATTGGTAGAGGGCATGCCGAAGATATTCGAGAGCGTAGCATCGCAGCTATTAGTAAGCGTTATGGTCAACATAACAACCGAATAAAATTAAATAGACGAGTGGCTCTTCGATTTCTCGAAAACATCCAACTCAAAGAAACTATCGGTATTTCTAGAAAAAATCGTCGTTTTTTATTGTGGGCCGCTAGCTGCAGTCAAATAGGTTTATCAATCAGTCACAGCCAATACCAGAACCATAGCGCCTACTTGATTCAAAATAGTGAGTTACATGGTTTTACTATTAAAGAGCGCGCCATATTGGCGGCTATCGTTAAAAATCATCGACGTAAGATAAAGCTATCGACCTTTGAACAACTAGGCTTCGATGCTCAGTCGGTTGACGCCTTAAAACCGGTTATTCTAATTCTTAGGCTATGTTTTATAGTTACCCAAAACGGTAAAAAGAATAACTGCAAGGCCATCAATCTTTCGGTCAACGAGAACAAGTTAAGGGTATCTGTGTCTCGGCATTGGGTTGACCGACATCCGTTAATTTTTGATTCCATATCAAGGGAAACAAAATATTGGCAAAATATTGATATTGATTTCAAAATTAAAATCAACGATTAACCTACTAGATGATTAAGCTACTAAATAGTACCTGCAGAATACGCTTGTATAAGAGTCTCTATTAGTTCGCTATTAGTCTCGCTGTTAGATAGCCCTTTTACAACTCAACTGTCACGAACTATTTAATCGCTATTTTTTTATCTTGCTATCTTGCTATCTTGCTATTCAATCGCCACTTCGCAGTGTTGATTAAGCAAGGTTAATTGAACCGCTGCAATGTCTCCAACGGAAACTTCCCGGTGATAATTTCCTTCGGAATCCAAAATCCACGACTGTCCCTTGTCTTTAATATAACGTTCAAGATCTTTTTTAACCCGTGCCGTTAATTTAGGGCTTAATAAAGGAAAACAAACCTCGATTCGTCGAGTTAAATTTCTTGCCATTAGATCAGCGCTACCACAATAAACAGGGTGCTCTGCATTTTCGAAATAGAAGACCCTATTATGCTCTAAAAATCGACCAATAATAGACTTCACTCTGATATTTTCAGATATACCTTTGAGACCAGGTTTTAGCGAACACATACTTCGGACAATCAAATCGATTTTCACGCCGGCTTGTGATGCGTGATAAAGCTTTTCAATAACCTGCTTGTCGGTCAGACCGTTGACCTTTATGATAATTCTTGCAGGCTTACCCTGCGCTGCGGCATCAATTTCACCATCGATGAGCTTGCTAATTTTTTTTCTTAAAGTAAAAGGTGCGTTAACCAAATGATTCATGGTAAGAGTCTTTCCCATACCGGTTAACTGTTGAAATATATGGTGCACATCTTCACAAATTTCAGGATTACTAGTAAACAGACTGTAGTCTGTATAAATCCTCGCGTTCTTAACATGATAATTTCCGGTTCCAAGATGAACGTAGTGACAGAGCTTATCCTTTTCTTTACGCAGCACCACCATCATTTTCGCGTGGGTTTTATAACCTACGACACCGTAACATACAACAATTCCCGCTTCCTGCATTCTACTGGCTAGGATCAAATTTTCTTTCTCGTCAAAGCGAGCTTTCAATTCAATAACGACCATGACTTCTTTACCATTTCTCGCCGCTTCTTCTAGTAGACTGACAATCTCAGAATCTAATCCTACCCGGTAGAGTGTTTGTTTAATTGATATTACTTGCGGGTCAGCCGCTGCTTGCCTTAACAGGTCTAGTACAGGACTAAAAGAGCTGAATGGATGCAATAAAAGGTAGTCCTTGTTTTTTATACTTTCGAACAGGTTATTCTTTGCAGTCAGCCCCTGTGGGTATTCTGGGGAAAATTCTGGGTAATAAAGGTGCGGCCGGTCAATTTCAGATAAAACAGCAAACAGTCTCATTAAATTAACAGGACCATTACAAGGATATAGCTCGGCCTTGGAAAGGCCGTATTCATTAAGCAAAAAATCGCTAATATCTTCTGGACAGTTCTCTACAACCTCTAGTCGTACGGCATCGCCAAACCGCCGGTTAAACAGCTTACCTTTAACTTCGTCTGCGATATCATCGGTCTTTTTATCATCAACCTCGAGATCAGAATTTCGTGTAACGCGGAATTGATAACAACCCGTTGCCTTCATACCATTAAAAAAGCTATCGACGTTTTCGTGAATAATTGCCGATAAAAAGACGAATTGATCTTTTTCTTGCTCGCCAAATTTTGGTAATTTAATTAGCCGAGGAAGTGCTCTTGGTGCGGGTACGATTGCAAGGCGAGACTCCCGGCCGAAAGCATCTTTTCCTTTCAAGCTCACAATAAAGTTTAAACTTTTATTAACTAATTTGGGAAAAGGATGAGCGGGATCTAAAGCTATCGGAGTAATTATTGGAGCAACTTCATTTTTAAAATATTCTTTTATCCAAACCTTTTGATCGTCATTCCAGTTTTCACGAGCGACAAAAAAAATGTTTTCCTTTTCTAGTGCGGGTAAGAGTTCGTTATTTAATAGATTATACTGCTTATCTATTAACTCATGGCATTGTTCAGAAATTCGTTTAAGTAAAGCTATCGGAGATAGACCGTCAGGTCCGATATGTTCTCGACCCAAAAGTATCTGCAACTTGAGTTTGGCAACCCTTACCTCAAAATACTCATCTAAGTTACTGCTAAAGATCAACAAAAACTTGAGCCGTTCGAGTAGCGGATGGTTAACATCCACCGCTTGTTCTAATACACGTGCATTAAACGAAAGCTGGCTGATTTCTCGGTTGGTAAAATGACTATTATCGAAGGATTTTTGCACGTCAGTATCCGAAGGCTTGTTAGGTTCTATAATTCTTAGTGCGGAAACTTCGGTCATCATTAAATGTCCCTTTAGATAAATAGAGGCTTACATCATGATACCCGAACTTTATTACACCATTATGACCGCTTGCCGCTTGTTCTGGTCGATTTTGAGGCACAACCTAGGCTCCCTCTTTTTAGGTTGGAGTATAATTACTAATAGCTCAATCACGGCTCTATTCTATCCACTGCTCTATTCTATCCACTACTCTTGCTCAATCCATAAAATAACCATAAATAAACATTGGCACTATAATGAGGAAGATAATCCAAGTGCCTAGTGAAAATCGAGCCACGGGCGTTCCGCATGTCGGACAACTGGATATACCGGCACTTAATTTCTCACCGCACTCTTTACACTCTCTCGATAACATTCAAGACGTTTCCTATTGGCTAATTTTTATTGTTAAATGCTTCTTTGCTCGCCTTAAAGCTTAAACTGACTTACGAGTCCGTCTAACCCAGCAAAACGCTTTTGAAGTCGGTCACATTCTTCGCTAATTTGATCAAGGTTTTTAGCTCCACGGTCGGTTAAATCCGTTAACTTAGCGATTTCATTATTGATCTCACTGATTACGCTGCTTTGGGATTGAGTACCTTCGGCTACGGACTGATTTTCGACGTCAATATCATTGATGGCGTTCATTATAGTGGTCATTTTGCTACCGGCTTCATCGGCGCTTGTGGCACAAATATCGCTTTGCGACACACTATTTTGCATTGATGAGCCAACCGAGGAAACTATCTGCTGTAGGTTCTGAATTAACTCCTGAATTTCGCTGGTAGAGTCAGTCGCCCGGTGAGCCAAGTTTCTAACTTCGTCGGCAACAACGGCAAATCCGCGGCCTTGTTCCCCTGCTCGAGCAGCCTCTATAGCGGCGTTTAGCGCCAGAAGGTTTGTTTGGTCACTAATATTTTTAATCACATTTAATATATCGCCAATGCTGTCTGTATGGGTACCTAATTCGTTGATATCGGCTTCAGCTTTGGAAATATTACCCGCTAACATTTCGGTATTTTCGATATTGCTCGACAACGCTTCGCGACTTTGATCGGAGATTTGATGGACGTTTGAGGTAAGCTCGGAAGCCTGTTGAGCATTTTTTGAAATTTCATTCGAACGGCTATTAAGCTCACTAATTGCGCTAGCAACATTGTTTGTTCGATCAAACTGGTCTTTTACCACTCCCCGTGAAGATTCAATCACTTGGCGAACCTGTTCGATATTACTATTGAGCCTATGCGCAGACTCGTTAACTTCGGCGATGGAGTCGTGCATCTTCTGCATAAATTCGTTGAAATAGATCGATAGCTTTCCTATCTCGTCGTTACCAATAACTTCCAACCGCTGAGTTAAGTCTCCCCGTCCCTGAGCAATATCTTTGACAGTATCACTTAAGGAACGAATTGGTTTCATTAATACATTTAACGCCATACTCATAGCGAAGATACCGATAAATACAGAAATAAGCGCGAAAATGACGGTCTGTATTTTTTGGTCATCGAGGGACGCGTAAGCTTTTGACTTATCGAGCACCACCCCTAAATACCAGTCAACGGATTCTACGCCGTCCACCGGATAAAAAGAGATAAATTGTTCGCCCCTGTCACTATCAATTAGTTTAAAACTAGAGGACATATCTAGATTATTTTCAAATACGTCATCAATATTTTTGTTATCCAATGATTTGTCTGGATGACTTAATATTTTTCCATTTTTGGTGACTAAGAAGGCATAACCAAGCCCCAAATAATCGACTCGATTGACGATATTAACAATGTCTGTCAATTGAATATCGGCACCGGTAACGCCAAACATGTCGCCATTTTGATAAATGGGGGTGGCTACCGAAATAACTAAGTAGTTCTCATTGGCGTCAAAATAGGGCTCGGTAAAGTTAGTACTACCTTCGGTTTTGGCTAAGGTATACCAAGGTCTGCCGGTCGGGTCGTAGTCCGCTGGTAACTGAATAGATGCGTCGTCAATAGTCATCGACTTAGTTACTTGCTGACCAAGAAAGGTATTTTTGAATTCTCCGGCATCATCTGACTGCTGAAGAATTTTTCGAATAGCCTCGATATCGCTTTTACCCTGCAAGGATTTTGCAGTTGCCAATACGATTTGTGAACGACTATTTAGCCAATCAGAGATATTGCTTGAAACCTCTGACGATATCTCTGAAATGGCAGCACGAAGGTCATTATCGGTTTTATTACTCAGTAATCGATAATTATTGAAAGCTGACGCCCCGAGCGCCAATACCAAAATCACTGAAGACAACAAAATGAGCTTGTGGCTAAATTGCATCTCTTTCATAGAAACGTTTCTCGCTTAACATTAAAAATCAATAATTTGCTCATTTAAGCATAGTTTCTTTGGCTTTTTTTTCAAGGATTATCGCTAAATATCAAGGATTTATAGCGTGATCACCTTTATTCAATCTATTTTTTAGAACGCAGCAATCAAATTTCTATAACAAAGTCAGCCATTTAGCTGATAGACGCTGTGTATAGAGCTTTGATGGCTAGTGAAACTTCACTTTTATTTCACAGTGTATTTGCTACTCTTGTATCTATTGACTCATGTTAAATCACAAAGCGAGATAGGCGTTGCAACAACTATCAATATTACTCGTCGAAGATAACCTAACCATCGCCAAACAACTCATCGAGTTTTTTGAGGGTCATGGTTGGTCTGTAGACTATGCTAGCAATGGCTCGCTAGGTACTGAGCTAGCACTAAACAACCCTTTTGATGTGGTTGTTCTCGATTTGAATCTGCCCGACATAGATGGCTTACAAGTCTGCAAAGCCATCAAAGAACAGTCGACCATTAACCTACCCATTTTAATGCTTACCGCCAGAGACGCTTTCGAAGATAAAGCGGAAGGTTACGGTGAAGGCGCCGATGACTACGTAACAAAACCCTTCGACTTCAGAGAAGTGGCATTACGTTGTCAGGCTTTGTCTAAACGAAACCAGCTGCACAAGAATCAAACCATTGAAATAGGCGAGCTTACAATCGAGCAAAATCAACATATCGCTTGCCGAGAAGGTAAACCGCTCAAGTTAACCAATATTGGTTTTAAGCTTCTACTCACTTTAGCGCAGGCTTATCCACAAGCGGTATCTCGCTCTAACTTGATTCATGCGGTTTGGCAAGATTCTCCACCGGATACCGATGCTCTTAGAAGTCATATTTATAGTCTTAGAAATGCATTGGATAAACCCTTTGACGAACCGATGCTAACCACGATTACCAATGTTGGCTTTAAACTTGAAAGTCCGCTACGAGCCAACTAATGAACTTTAAAAACAGTATTCAAAGACGAGTATTTATGACCTTTGCGGGCTTTACGCTGTTGCTATCGGTCCTTTATTGGGGGATTAATGTACTAATTGCTTACGTTGTTGAGGATAAAATTCTCGAAAAAATATTGTTGCAAGAGACACAGCACCTTGAGCAAATGGTCTCCGAAAAAGGCATAGCAGCCGCCAAACCGAGACTCGACTACATTAAACTGTATCGCTCAATCGAGCAAGCTCCATTAGTCATTCAAGCTGCGTTAGAAAAACAACCCGGCATAACCGAAGTTTTTGTCAATAAACAAACTCATTATCATATCCAGTATGTGACTTTTAACGAAAAGTACGATGCATTGGTCGTCGCAGAGGTTGGGAAACTACTTACCGTTGCCAACGTTTCAATGTCGATAATAATCATGTTTTTCGCCATATTTTTAATTACTTTGGCGATAGCAATCTGGTTCGCCTATCGATTGGCACTTCGCACTACTCGACCTATTACCACTTTAGCGCTGCAAGTAGAACAACAACATTTAGCCCGGATAGATCCCGGCACCTCAACCTCAGTTTCAACACCGGCATCAAATTCTACTAAAGATGACGTAGAACCGCCCCCGGACGCATTTAAACTTTCCGGAACGGAACAAAAAGATGAGTTAGGTTTTCTAGCATCGACTCTTCAAAATACACTAAGAGAATTAAATGAATCAGTAAAACGCGAAAGAGACTTTAACCGAGATATTAGCCATGAATTAAGAACGCCGTTGACGGTTTTAAATAATACCCTTGCACTTGCATCACAACGCTCACTCAATAGTGATGATTTAAAACAACTAAATGATTCGACCGAAAGCATGAATCAACTAGTAACAACGTTACTTGCGCTAGCTAGAGCAGAAACCATCAAACGAGAACCTATCAACCTATGTGCGGTACTAGAACAATGCGTTATTAACTTGCAGCATAAAATGGTTGAACCAGCATTCGAGGTCACCTTAGATATACCTCAACATGTTTTCGTAAATGGTAACCAGCAACTATTTATACTGCTAGTCAACAATCTTGTTGAAAATGCCATTGCACATGCTACAGACAACCGGTTGGTAATTCGTTACGATGATGCAATAGCTGAAACTTCAGCGCTTATTTTTGAAAATAACATAGCTCAACCACTCCAAGAGAATATTACTCATGCTCAAATTAAGTCTGAGTCGAGTCAAGGTATTGGACAGGGCCTTTATTTGGTAAGCCGAATATCCGAGGCACTAAACTGGACATTTAACATAGACTCTGAGCTAGGAAAATTTCGATTTATTTTAAAGATGGATTAGCGCGAGAACTTTCTACCTATGGTAGGCTCTACACTTAAAATACTATCCTTTCCTTTCGGTTCTTCCAGCACTCCTCTCGCGAACACATACTCACCATAGCTGTTCAATATAGATTCGTCGAAGCACTTTATAATTTTTAAAAAACTCTCAAGATTTCACATTCGTTTTACCATCACTACTTTATGCTTGTTACACAGTCTGACGGTTACCGCTTATTTAGCTGTTTACCCGTACTAACACGAGATTGAGAAAACAGGCTACGGCTTCTCCAAAATAGATATAAGAAGCAAACTGAAGCAAACTGAACCAAACTGAACAAAACAAGCGAAGCTAAGCCCAATAAAACCGAACTAAACCGAACAAATCTAAACCGAACAGAGCGAAGGAAAATAAATTGAAATTAATGAACGTCATGAAAATCAATCGAAAAATAAAATTTGTATTGCTAGCCCTGCTAGCTTTAGCTGCAATATATTTTTCTTTTTTCACCCTAAAAGACAAACCGTTAGAATATAATATTATTGTAACGGCCTATCAATACGAAGCAACAGAGCCGCTTGAATTGACCATGAAAGAAGTTGCTCCTAGAAACTATGAATTTACTTTTGTTTCCTATGACGGCGAAAAGGTCAACGGCAGAATTAGCTACCCAAAACAAAAGCAAGCCAGTTATCCTGTCATGATTGGACTTCACGCTATGGGACGGAGTTTTCCAAGATGGTGGAAAGACTCTTTAAAAGGAAGACCCACGGTCACAAAAGTAAATCAATTGACTAAGTTAGCGGAGCAATCAAATCATGTCGTCATCGCATTAGATGCTAGATATCACGGTTCCAGGAAACTTGCCGATAACAGCCTTCGCTCGATAATGACACGTTTGACCTATCTCGGTGATAAAGCTGACTATGAAAACATGATAAGGAAAACGGTGATTGACTATCGCATATTACTCGACTGGATTGGCACGCAAGCGGACCTCGACAAATCGCAAATCAAGGTTGCGGGATACAGCATGGGAGCCCAAATGGCTTTATTACTGTCATCGTTAGACAGCAGAGTCACAAGCGTGCTCGCCATTGTTCCGCCGTGGCTAGACGATAAAACGGCATTGGTTGCTCCGAAAAACTTAGTATCTAATTTAAAGAACACCAATGTTTGGCTGGTTACCGCCGATGATGATGAGACTGCTTCATTGGAAGAAAACAATACGCTATTCTCCGCAATTGCCTCTTCCGATAAGAAGATCATAACCTTTGAAGGCGGTCATATTCTTCCAGATGATTACCCGGAATCTCTCACAGAGTGGTTTGAAAGATAGACCAAGTATGAAAGAAATTGCTCGTGTAAGAAAACCATATAGGAAAAACGGAAAAGGAAAGTGAGAAAGAAAACGGGAAAAAATTCATGTGAAATTTTTCGCAAGTCTTTGCTTACATCTAAATAACCAACAAGGGAATACTTATTACTTTAATCGCTTTAGCCAGTAGTCAACGCGGTCTTTAAGCGCGGAAAGCGTTACTGGCTTAGTAAGTAGGTCCTGCATGCCGCTTTCCCTGCAACGTCGCTCATCCTCTGGTGATGAGCTAGCAGTCAAACCAATGATAATAGGCTTGTTGGTGGGGTCGGTAACTTTAATATTTCTTTCGACGCAATATCACCGTTCATATCCGGCATAATAAAATCCATAAAACACAGCTGATAATTGCTTTCAGACACCATTTCAATCGCTTCTTTTCCGCCGTTTGCAATATCAATATCAATTCCCATTTTTAGAAAGATACTAGTCAATATTCGTTGGTTAATCACATTATCTTCAACCAACAGCACTTTGAGATTTCTAGCATCTGAAGATGCTTTGTTTTCGTTCGCAACGCTTGCACTTGGCTCGTTTTTATTATTGCGAACACCTAACACGTTTGCACAACTTTTTATTAGAAGCTTTTTCTTAAAAGGCTTTAATACAAATTCATCATATAACTTAAGGTTTTCAGACTGTTTATCAGCGCCGGTCTGAGAGAAGGCGTCAAGTTGATCGGTTAATAGAATGAATTTGGGGGGATAAGGCAAAGCGGACCTAATGAGATGGTAAGCCGATGAATTTGAATCATGTTGAATAGATTCATCAATGATCACTAGATCATGTTCGGTGGTGCGCAAATGAGAACTACACGCCTCTGCGGAGTCAAATAAATTGACTTTAGCGCCACACAACGCAAGGTCATTTTTTACTTGTAGGCTTCGTAACGGGTGATTAGATACAACCGCTACACATTTATGAAGATGATAACTATCGTTGTCTAAATAATAACGCGAATCGGCCTCTTCAGACGTTTCTGACGTTTCTGACGTTTCTGACATTTCCAACATACTGGACATGTCGTCATGTTCAGCGTTTTTAGCATGTTTTTTGATGTTATCAACTATGATATTAAAGTGAAACGTTGTCCCTGTCCGTAGCTCACTTTGCACTTCAATACGCCCGTTCATTAACTCAACAAGTTCTCGAGAAATAGTTAGACCAAGCCCAGTACCAGTCACAACTGAATGTTGTTTTGAGTCGACCTATGTATAGGCATTAAATAGCTTTTTACATTGCTCCTCTGAGATACCAACGCCGGTATCCTTTACTTGACACTTTATATAGAAATTTGAGTGAGAAGTTCGTGATGTTTCCCTATCTAGCTCGACATCGACTCTCAGTAGAACTTCCCCTGCCTCGGTAAATTTAATAGAGTTCCCTATAAGATTAATGAGAATTTGCTTAATCTTATTTGAATCACCGTGCATAACATCGTCATAGGGATTATTAATAAAATAGACCAGCTCAACCTGCTTAGTGCCCATTTGAAACATAAATAGTTCCATGGTTTCTTCTATACACTCACGCAAACTAAACACAGCACAATCAAGTTGCATTTTCCCCGCTTCTATCTTCGACAAATCCAGTATGTCATTCACCAAACTCAATAGCCGTTGACCGGATGATTTAATGATGGAGACTGTTTGTTGTTTTTCCCATTCGGAGTCAGAATTTTCTAGAGCGGTTGCGGCCCCAATGACGCCATTCATCGGCGTTCGTAGTTCGTGACTCATCAGAGCCAAGAAATCCGATTTCTCTTCGGCACTTTGTATTGCATTGAGGCGAGCAACGACTGAGCGGCGCCAATAATAAGCGAATACACATAGAACAAAAATGATTAACGCGATGATCAGAATCAAAGTAAAACGCTGTTGCTTTTCTAACAGCTCATTAACCTTGGTTTGCTCTACGAGCAGCTGATAGTTACGCTGGCTTTGCTCAAGATCAAATTTCGATTGCAAAAACTGCATATTATTCTCATTGGTGTTTTTGCTTATTTCAGCCTCTAATTGATTAAGCTCGATTACTTGGGCAAGAGCCTCTTCAAACCGCCCCTGCGCTTGGTAAAGCTCTGCGAGATATTTTTTTACCGCCTTTTTCTCTGAAATATAGACATTTTTTTCCGCCAGTACCCAGGCAAGTTTAAAGTTTCTTTCACTTCGAGAAAAATCCTTGTTGAACAAAGCCCATCGACCTAATTGAACGTAGTTTTCCGCGAGCGTTTGATTTGACTGGTATTTTTTTCTAATTCTTATAGCTTCTTCGATTAGCTCATAGGTATCATCGCCGGTTTCCGTTTCAATGTTAATTTCAGCGTAGACAGATAGAACGCTACTTCGGCCTAGCTCGCTGTCTCTATTCTGATAAATTTCCATAGCACGTTTTGCATACTCCCTTGCTTGAGTGGTTTTTCCCAAGTAGAGATTAATATAAGCAAGGTTGTTTAGCGCGTTAGCTCCACCTAACTCATCGTCGACTTTTTGGTATAAGTGGTATGCTTTCAAAACATAACTTTCAGCTTCCGAGTACCTTTCTAATTCATAGTATAGAATGCCAATATTGTTGTAGTTATAGGTTAGACGGTCATCACGCCCAGAGGCTTGATTAAGTTTTGCAGAACGAACATATTGACTGAGCGCCAATTCATATTGACCGTAAAATTTCTGAATGATTGCGAGGTTATTCAAATAAAGCGATAACCCTTCGTTGTCATTAGCTGCGGTAAATTCATCAATAGCCCGGGTATAGTCATTTAGGGCATTTGGCATATCGCCTTTATAATAATGAGTGACACCTCTAAAGCCGTATATTTCACCAATACGCTGTCCGGCAGGATTTTCTCTAGCCAACTCCAAAGCTTGTTTAAAATCACTAAATGCAGCATCAAAGCGACCGCTTGTGCCAAAACAGAAACCGCGCAAGTTAAGCAATTTAATTTGATGACCAATCGACGGGTGATAGTCTAGTAGCTGAAATGCGGTCTCCAATTCAGTTAATGCCGCCTCGATGTCGGTTCGCCTGAGTTGGTTAATTCGAGAAACGTAGTCATCTAATAAGGAGTCTGCTTGGGTTTCGTTAAAGGCTGAAAAATCGACAACCTTTGCACTTTGCTTTGCAGCTGGTTGGGCATTCACCGAATAAGTTGGAACGGACAAAAAAACCAATAAATAGAGGGCAAAAACTAATAGCTTAAATGGCGGATAATTAACGTATATTTGAAAGGTGGACAAAGGGCGTTTGTAGTCTTAATTTGTACAGTATTTATAAAGTGTAGCAGTAAATTTTGTGATATGAGATGTTTTCTAAGTTCCGGCCAAACTGTTATCGACAGGACGAAGGTAGGTAAGCATTAATCGTTTAAAATACAGCAACTTATTCATGTCTACCCTCAAAAACCTGTACTCGGTTTCGGCCGGCATTTTTCCCCTGATAAAGCGCCAAATCCGCTTGGTCAATAACATCGTCAAGTTGCTCTTTTTTCTCGAAGGTTGTGACACCAAATGTTGCACTGATGCTAAGCTGTTTGTCCTCGTAAACAAAGTTCTCAGACTCTAACGCGTAGCGAAGTTTTTCCAATGCAACAACGGCGCCTTCAATCGGTGTATTAGGAAATAAAAATATAAACTCCTCGCCACCCCAGCGAGCAACAATATCCTGCTCCCTTAGTAACGAGCGAAACAACCCTGCTACTTGTTGAAGTACAAAATCGCCGCAGTCATGACCGTATTGGTCATTAAACTGCTTAAAATGGTCAATATCAGCCATTGCAAGGGCAACCATGGTATCGCTTCGGTTAGCAACTTTCTGTAGATAACAAGCACTGTCGGTAAATGAGCGGCGGTTAGGTAGATTGGTCAAATAATCCGTAGAAGATACTCGCTTCAACTCTTGATGAGCTAGCGCGTTGTCCAATGCGACTTCGGTATAATTAGTGATTGTCCTAATAAACTCAATATCTTCATCGCTAAATGCGTCAACCTTATCGGACTGCACCGTTAAACAGCCTATCATTTGGTCGCTACGTGAGCGCATCGGCAGGTAAATAACGGTCTGCATTTTCTCACCGACGACTGGTTTGTCGCTTTTTTGTAAAAACTCAAAACGGTCTGAATAGGTTTTTAACCTGATCTCTTTTCTATTAGTAACACACCATCCGGCTAAATCATTCAAACTATCCACTTCTCGATAATGCAATGGAATGGTTTTTCCATTTTCCAAACAACTTTCAAATCTAAGGCGATTTTTAGTATTTTCAAGAACACCCAGAGCTAATACGGAAAGATCTAAAGAGTTAATCAAATGCCCATGCAAGTGGGCGATCAACTGTTCAATGTTTAAAATAGAACTGATATCTTTGGCGATATCCGTTAACGTTCGTATCGCTTTTGTTCTTTGTTGAATCTGCGCTTCAAGCTCTTGGTTGTAGCGCTTTATACTTCGCATCCGCAATTTGTACCAGATTAAAATTGATAGCAAAATAAACCCGACCACTAAGGTCCTAAACCAGACGGTTTCGTAAACTAACGGCAGCAACGTTAAACTGACACTTCTAACCTCTCCTTTAACGCCGGTTGGCGACATCGCATAAATTTCGAACCTGTAGTTACCGGGGTCGAGGTTAGTATACTTTAACAACCTGTTTTGACTGTCAGCCGCTAGCCACTTATTATCAAAACCTGCGAGCCGATAGAAATAATTAACTTTATCAGCCCGTGTCATATAGGTGGTGGTGAAAGCAAACGAAAAATCGCGGTTGTTAGCGGGCAGTGTAATGCTGTCGGTAAATTGAATCGCTTGTTCTAAACCCGAATGAGCTTCATTATTAATATCTTGGGACTGGTCCTTTAGCCAAAAAGCATCTAACACCACTTTGTATTGAGTATCATTACTGCGGATTAGCTGTTCATCGATGATAGATATACCGCTAGGCCCTTGAAAAATAAGACGTTTATCGGTATCCGTTAGGTATTGGCCAATATAATAATTGGACAACGCACCTAGACTGCCATCAAAATGCTCAATTGACTCATTTCTCGGATCAAACCGTATCAGCCCATCGGTACTACCAAACCATAACTTACCTAAACTATCTTCGAGTGGTCCCGTTAGAACATCTGTTGGTAATCCGTGCTCTTGATTCCAAGATTGATAGTAATCATTTTCGTTTTCATTTCCAGTTTCAGGTTCACTTTCATTTTCATTTTGACTTCCGACTTCATCGCCATAGAGTCGGTGAATCCCGCCAGAAGTCGCAAGCCACCGCATATTTTCCGAAGAAAGGTGGTAGCCGGTAACGTTAGAGTGCAACATACCTTTTGTTGCCTCTGAAGTGTGCACTTTAGCTTGGAAGGTGTTGATATTTATCCAATAGGTGCCTGATAGCGATCCAGCAAGAATTGTATTTTCATCAACCTGCCTAACATAGCCCGCTGTTGACATGGCTTGATGATGGACCACTTTTGTAAAATCAGCGCTCAGCACATACAAACCAAGATTACGTGCTGCCATCCATAAGCGACCATATCGGTCTACAGTCACCCCATACCAACTAACATTTCTTAGCTCTTCGGGCAGTTCAAACGAGATAACCTGTTGGGTATTATTAAATTGATGAATCTTATCGGTTAATAAATAGAGGGAGCTAGTTCGCCGATCAATAAATGGTATAGCTCGACTGCTTAATGGATTGATTGGTTTAATATCGTACTTTAAGATACTGCCCTTTTTACTATTAATCTTGTACAGCGATTTTGGGTTGGCCACCCAAAAATCATCCCCCTGCCCTGCAATAATGCTTTTAATGACGTTATCGGTAGTCTTTAGTGTTCTTAAGTCTATGCGCCCTATATGAGTTTCTCGCGGATTAAAGTTATGCAAACCTTTCGACCATGTTCCAATCCAAACAACTTCGTTTGAATCTTGATAGAGAGACACAATATTTCCATTTAGATCCGAATTGTTGGTTATCGTTAGAAAACGTTCTTCATCGGCTTTAAAAATCGCTAATCCGGCTCCGGTGCCAACCCACACATCACCGCTGTCTTCAATCATTATTGAACGAATGGAATTGGACGGTAAACTCTTACCGTCTGCAGCGGTTTGGTATTGAGTCGTTCGTTTTATCTCCGGTTCAAAATAAAATAGTCCTTTTTGTTCAGAACCTAACCAGAGATTATTTTGCCGATCAATGGCCATTTTTGTGATTAATCCGCCACTTCCGTCATCATTGGTAAAGGGTAAGAAGGATTGAAATTCTCCATTACCAATATATCGAGCAAGTCCTCGCTGAGTAGCTATCCAAATAGCCCCTTGATGATCTTCATTAATCGCCAGGATATTGGAGTGAGGCAGTCCTGTATTATTTTTAATGCCTTTAGAGTTGCTCTCCGACTGTTCTTCCTTTGACCAGAAAGAGTCAAAGCTATCAGATTCTGGAATATATCGGCTTAGACCGTTTTTTGTCCCAATCCATACCCGCTGCCTGCTATCGACCAAGACGGTTTGTACCATATTATGCGGTATGCCGTTTGCAACCCTAGGATCATAAAGATAACTTTTGAAAGTCTCCTTCTTAAGATTAAAAACACTGAGTCCTCCAGTTGTTGCAATCCAAATTTCTTTGGTTTGACGGTTGTACGCAAGTGAATTAATAAAGTTACTAACCAATGCGTTCTTTTTTCGGGCGCTAGCGGTATAACGCTTTGATTGATATCCATCTAGCCTCATTAATCCATCTTGAGTCCCTACCCACAAATAGCCGTTATCGTCGCTAATAACCGCCATATTGCTCAGGTCTAGCCCTTTGTGACCAGCGACTTTGGTAAAATTAAGTGATGCAGAACGGATATCAAAATGAAGCTTCTCTGACGGTAGGCTAACTGCCGACGCAGGTAAGCTTAAGCAACATAGAGCGAGCAAGTAGGTTAAATGCCTCCGCAGACGGGTGCTCAACAGGTTAATTTTTATAGAACAATCTAACTTATCGATGTACTTCATAAAGCTCTATTTCGTAGGACCTATTTAAATGACGTTTTTCTGTAAACAGTATAGTCAAGATTTCAAATAAACCTATTGAATGTATGGACATATTATTTAGCCGGCTGATTAGCGCCTTTGCTCAATGATTACCGATAGAATAAAACCAGCAAGCGGGTAGTTGTAACAAGCCCAACTTAAGCGCAACTTGGCCGATATTGCGGTTGCTTTACGCAGTATTCGGTGGGTAGAATCTAAATAATTGCTTATCAAGGCAAATAGCCCTCAATTATCTAGCGACTGTTATCGCTATTAGCTAATCGATAGTTGCAAAAAAACAAGTATTCAGGAACTTTAATGATGGCAGATATATACATCGCTTATGACAACACCGATGAAGCTGTAGCAGCACAAACCGCTTCACTGTTTGAGCAGCAAGCGATTGCAGTTTGCTTAAGAGCCAATACTCAAAGTTATGAAACTACCTCGCATACCGCGCTAGACTTGGTAAAAAGCTCGAAAGATAGCACGCTACCAAGCTCAGAGACGGAAAAGGCGCTTGAATTAGCTATTTTAGAGATGATTGAGCAATCTCGTTGCCTCGTAGTTATAGTTTCTCATTCGTCAGTAAACTCAGGCGCGCTTTTCAAAGAAGTCAATTACGCTTTTGAACAAGGCAAAGAGTTAACGGTGCTACAACTAGAAGATGTTGTATTAAAAGAATCGATAAAAAAATTGCTGAGTAATTGCCAGTGGTTTGACGCTCGAGAGAATCAACTAAATCAAGCTATAACGGCTTTGATTTCATCCACTACAAAATGCGACAAGCAGCAGAAATTATCCTCGGAGAGTCATAGCGAAGCAATTGACGATACTAAGTTGCCGGCGGCCAAGCCATCACTGAGAGTCTCGATTATCATTGTGATTGCAATTGCCATTTGGGGTTATTGGTCCAGCAAGAATGATAGCGGCAGCCCTTTGATTACAAAAAAACAGTCTATTGAAAGTTC
>CAJQOL010000210.1 GCA_905479925.1 uncultured Kangiellaceae bacterium
TTTTGAGACGATTGTAGAACGTCTGCTTTAACCGAACTGACCCATCATAATCTGTGATTCTTGAATCACCTTTAAGTCTGGTCGTACGACAAAGTCTAGATTCAATTTCAAAAATGTCAGATGAAGTTTGAACAACTACACCTAAAGTATATTAACCTGCGTATATCCATGTAACCTTTTTGAGCTTTACCGATGCTAAAGAGCGCATCACCGATATCAACGACAGTACTAACACTCAATTATATTGACGGCTAAACCACCTCTTGCGGTTTCTTTATACTTGGTTTTCATATCCTTGCCGGTTTCTCTCATCGTCTTGATAACTTTGTCTAACGATACCTTATGATCACCATCGCCTTGAAGGGCAAGTCGAGACGCATTTATTGCCTTTATTGCTCCCATAGCGTTTCTTTCAATACACGGGACCTGTACCAATCCACCCACGGGGTCGCAAGTAAGTCCTAAATTGTGCTCCATTCCAATTTCCGCTGCACACTCCACTTGTGACGCTGAACCTCCTAAAGCTTCGGTAAGGCCGGCTGCAGCCATTGAACAGGCAACTCCAACTTCGCCCTGACACCCAACTTCCGCGCCAGATATTGACGCATTTAGTTTATATAGAATACCAACGGCGGCAGCGGCGAGTAAAAAGCGTCGGATATTTTCATTATCTTTGGGTGCGTAATAATTAACATAGTACTTGAGAACCGCCGGAATGATCCCTGCGGCTCCGTTAGTAGGTGCTGTCACAACTCGGCCGCCCGCTGCATTTTCTTCATTAACTGCAAGCGCGTATAAATTGACCCAATCCATAGCACATAACGGATCATTATTATCGCCGCGATTCTTAAGTTTTCGGTAAAGGGAAGGGGCTCTTCGTCTTAATTTTAAGCCGCCACTTAAAACGCCCTCGGACTGGGTTCCTTTAACAATACATGATTCCATGGTTGCCCAGATATCATCAAGGCCTTGATAAATTTCTTCTACCGGGCGCCAAGTTTTTTCGTTTTCCAGCATCATGCTACTAATACACAAACCAGAGGATTTTGATAGCTCCAGCAGCTCACTGCCTGTTTGAAAGTCAAACGGTAGCTTAAGGTGCATGTCAGCAATCGGTTTTATCTCAGTCTCTTCACCGATAACAAATCCACCACCCACGGAATAGTATATCTTTTCGAGGATGACACTTCCTGATTCATTAAATGCAATAAACTTCATTCCATTGGCATGGCCAGGTAGAGTCTTACGCCGGTGAAATACAACATCGTTCTTTTCGTCAAAGGGAATGGGCAACTGACCGTTTATATTGAGTGCTGAGTTCTCGCGGATCGTGCTTAACCGGCTTGGTATAGTATCGGTGTCAATTTGGTCTGGGAGTTCACCTTCTAGTCCGAGTAAAATGGCCACGTCACTGCCATGGCCTTTTCCGGTGTGACCAAGCGAGCCGAAAAGCTCAGTTTGAATGCGGTATGGTTTTTCCGTTGATTGCAGCAGTTTATTAACAAATATTTTTGCCGCTCGCATTGGGCCAACGGTATGCGAGCTTGACGGTCCGATTCCTACCGTAAAAAGATCAAAAACAGAGACGGCCATTAAAGTGACTCCCAAGTGAAAAATGAGTAGTTATTCAGAGAAATGAATAATTTGGCTTAAGTTGACCAGCATTCTAGCAGTTGCTCCCCATATTCTGAAATCACTATAATTTATTTCATAATAGGAATAACTGTGCTGAGCTTGAGTTACCTTCTTTAGTTGGTGATTACGACTATCTATTGCAAACTCCCAAGGGATCTCTAGAGTTCTTTCGACTTCACCAACGTCTAAGGTTAATTGAAAGTTATCGGCAACAACACCTACAAAGGGCGTTACTCTATACTGACTAATGGTGTTTTGGCTAGGTAATTTGCCAAGAATTTCAACCTGCTCTGGTTTAATACCGACTTCTTCATGGGTTTCACGAATTGCAGTATCCGCTAATGTGGTATCGTAACTTTCAGCACTGCCACCAGGGAAACTGATCTCTCCGGGGTGATGTTTAAGATGTTTGGCACGCTGAGTCAATAGAATCGAAAGAGACCCATTTGCAGATCTTATGACTGGAATTAGTACCGCAGCTCGTCTGAATATCACTTTTTCTTGGCTATCAAAACCACGGTTGTGATACAGAAATTGACGAACTCTTTCGTCCTCATTAATTAGACTGGCTAAGCAGTCATTATTTGATTGGTAGTCGTTAAGCCGTTTTTGTATATTAGCGATAGTAGACATTGTTCAGGTTAACCTAAGGTAGAGCCGAGCGTCGGCAATATTTTCGCCAATTTGTCGAAAGTTTCTTGGTATTCACCGTCAACCTCAGAGTCAGCAACTAAGCCTCCACCTGCAGAGCAAAACAGCTGATTATCTGCAGCTAATAATGTTCTTATGCAAATATTAGTATCCATATTACCTGCTAGGTCGATGTAGCCAATTACCCCGCAATAAATGCCTCTCGGCGACTCTTCCAGTTGATCAATAATCTGCATTGCTCGCAGTTTAGGTGCTCCGGTAATTGAGCCTCCAGGTAGGGTTGTTTCTAATACGTCAAAAGCATCGGAATCTTTAGCTAACTCGGATTGAACCGTTGAAATCAAGTGATGAACCGACTCAAAGCTATATAAGCCGAACAGCTCGGTCACCTTAACTGAACCCGGAACAGCGGTTTTACTCAGATCATTTCTTAACAGATCAACAATCATTAAGTTTTCGGCTCTATCTTTCTCACAATGAGTCAGTTCGTTAGCGAGTTTTTGGTCAATGATTGGGTCGGTTGATCTAGGACGTGTTCCCTTAATAGGCTGCGTTCGTAGGTTTCTTTGTCGACATTCTATGTAGCGTTCCGGCGATAAGCTCAAAATCTGAAACTGCTCAAAATTTAAGAAGGCTGAGAAAGGGGCATTGTTCGACTCGATAAGTTGTTGGTAAATAGCCAGAGAGCTTCCGGTATAAGAACTACGAAAGCGTTGAGATAAATTAACTTGATAACAATCTCCCCTAAATATGTAGTCTTGAACCTTATTGAATTTTTCTCGATAACAGTCGAATTTAAGATTAGATACAAAGGGCGCTACTTGGTAATTCTTATTAGCGATAGCTTTGCTGTCCAAACTACCACCATTTTGTTGAGTATTTTTATTCTGTTTATTTGTATTGCTGTTTCGAGAAAAGTCGCCAATGGCGTTTTTTAACTCGCTCGCAATATTTGTAAATTTCAGACTATTTAGTCCAAAGTTGATGATGGTTGTGGTCTGTAATTGGTGGTCCGTAATCAATGCCCACTGATAAAATCCCATTTGGATGAGTGGGATATTCTTGGAAAATAGGTCGTCTCTATCCACTTGGCTGATAGCTTGTTGATGGACGGTAACGGGACTAGCTTGTAGCTCTTTGCCGAAGTCATAGCTGATATAACCGAGCCAGCCTCCTTGAAACGGCAGTTGTGGCGCTGTACCTTCTGGTAAAGCAGTTTTGTATCGCTTGCTTAGATTTCGCATGACGGCAAGCGGTGTATTCTGCTCAGCGCTTATCTGCTGGTGTGAGTTATTCTCATAACAGTGAACAGACGAATTAGCATTTAGATAGCTCAGCGAATATGAAGGAGAGTGAACAAAAATATCGTATCGAGAGTTTTCCCGAGCAGTAGCTGCGGTGAAACCGCTATCTAAAAGCATCGCCCATGACTGACTTAACCACGGACGAAGACATTCGTATTTCCAATGTCTTTTTAAATAGGAGCATTCAACAGAATTCATGGCAGACTATATTCGCTTCGTTAAACTTGCCAAATACAAGCATTTTTGTTTTTTACATTTTAACCGAACCTTCATCTTTGCTGCTAGCGGTTACTGATGAAACAAGTAGTTACGGTTGTTTTTAAGCGCAAATATCGGCTGTTAGCTAAATCAATGTGAAATATCAGCTCAATTAATGACCAATATAAGCGCGATCAATTAATATCTACAAAAGTTATTTTACTTTGTGGGTGAGACCCGTTCTAATCCAATAAACCTGTATTGATTCGAAACAATTTAGTAATAAAATAGCTTTCTATTTATTCGATAGCTTTCTTCTTTACTTATCGAAAATAATTGGACGTAAATCTGTGAAAGAAATTATACCCTGTAAGGCTATTAAGGCTGACGTGTTATTACCCGGTAGCAAATATATTGCTAACCGGTTGGTGCCAATGTGCGCTTTAGCAGATGGTGAAAGCACCTTACACAATGTGGTTCAAAATGATGATATCAATGCCGTTATCGAGGGGCTGAATAACCTTGGTTATCGACTTACATTGAATAGCAGTACCCTTCAGATTAAGCCAAAGGTGACAGAGCTTGCGCACGCCGTTTCATTAAATACTCACCATAGCGGCACGTTTTCAAGGTTTGTTACGGCGATTGCAGCGCTTGAATCGGTGAGTGTGTTTATTGATTGTTCAGAAAAGATGGCCACTCGCCCAATGACCGAGATTTTCGAAACACTAGGCAGTTTAGGAGTAACGATAAATACCGCTAATGATTGTTTGCCGGCAAGGATAAAAGGTCCGATACTCAATTCGAATTGCCAAATAGATGCCAGTCGTTCAAGCCAATTTTTGAGCGCTTTATTGATCATAGCGCCTGTCCTTAGTAAAGGTTTAACGATCCAGGTAAACTCAGAGCAAGTGTCTTCAAGTTATGTCGATATGACGCTTTATTGGATGGCCAAACTAGGGGTCAATGCGAGTCGCGATGATAGTTCCTTTAAAATTGGTCGCGAACAAAGTTATCAAGGACGCGAGTTAACTATTCCTGGTGATGTTGTCTCGGCTTCATATTTTATGGGGCTAGTCGCAATTGCTGGCGGTCACCTGACCATACGTGAATTCGATTTTGATTCAGTACAAGGCGAAGTTGATTTTTACAAAGTACTAGAAAAAATGGGTGTAAAATTCGAGCGTGCAGGGAATGATTTGGTGATCAGTAGCACTGGACGGTTGTCAGCCGTTGAAGTGGATATGGGAGAGATGCCGGACGTTGTTCAAACCCTCGCTGTAGTCGCTTGTTACGCGACGGGCAAAACAAGGATAACGAATATAGAGCATCTAGCCTATAAAGAATCAAACCGGATAATCGATACAGCTAATGAGATTGCAAAGACGGGCATCGTGGTAAATTATGGTAAAGACTTCATCGAGGTCGAAGGTGGAAAGCCTAAAGCCGCCACTATTAATACCTACGAGGATCACCGTATGGCTATGAGTATGGCGCTGCTAGGTTCGAAAACAGCAGGTGTTAAGATTTTAGACGCTGATGTAGTTACTAAGTCTTTTCCTGACTATTGGCGATTGATGAGCCAGGTAGGGCTTGAATCAATAACCGTTGATGGTTAATAGTAATAAAGCTAGTTAGTTAATAAGCTAATATACTCGAGTGAAAAGGTTTAAATGGTGGTTTTTATCCATGGCCGCGGAGAATTAATTAATGAATTCCGAACAGCAGGCTAAATTTAACGAGGTGCGCGATGGTATCGACGAGGTCGATCGTGAACTTGTGGAGCTGATTGCTAGGCGTCTTGACTTAACTGGAGAGGTCGGCAAGTTAAAAGCCGGATTGCAGTTACCGTTATACGATCCTCAACGAGAAACTGAACTAATCAACGACAAAAGGCAGCTAGCTGAAAAGCGCGGCGTTTCTCCAGAGCTTATAGAAGACTTGTTGCGGCGGGTTATGAGAGAGTCCTATATTAACCAATCAAAAAGTCGAGCCAAAGTCGAAACAGTGATTGATAAAAATATTGTTGTTGTTGGTGGACGAGGTAAGCTTGGCAGTTTGTTTGTTAAATTATTTAAGGAATCAGGCTATAACGTAAGCGTATTAGAAACTGGTGAATGGGATGATGGACAAAAATCGCTTCAAGAGGCTTCACTGGTTTTAGTTTCGGTACCTATAAAGGTTACTGACGAGGTAATAAAGCAACTATCCGGTCTACCCGATGACTGTGTTTTAGCCGACCTCACGAGCATAAAACTGAGACCTTTAAAGCTGATGTTGGAGGTCCATAAAGGGCCTGTGATCGGTTTGCATCCGATGTTTGGTCCTGGTATTAATCATTTAGCCAAGCAAAATATTGTCGCTTGCTCAGGACGCAGAATCGAATCGGACCATTGGTTACTTGAGCAATTACGGTTATGGGGAGCCAATGTGACCATGATTGACGCCAAGCAGCATGACGAACTCATGGGCATTGTTCAGGTTCTACGACATTTTTCAACGATTGCTTATGGTTATCATTTAAAGGCAGAAGATCCTGAATTACAGAGTGTACTCAGCGTTAGTTCGCCGATTTACCGTTTAGAGTTAGCGATGGTTGGTCGATTATTTGCGCAGGATTCAGGGCTTTATAGTGATATTATCTTTTCTAATCCAGACAATATTCCAATGATTAAAAGGTTTATACAACGGCTAAATGAATTATTAGTCATGTTGGAGAATAAGGATATCGATGGTTTTAAAGCCGCATTTGCAGAAGTGACAAGTTGGTTTGGTAGTTCTGCGGATCTGTTTCTACAAGAGAGCAATCGAATGCTGAGCCGAGCACAGGAATCATCAAGGTAGCTTTGGGTAAACGGTTACCAATTTATTTTATTACATCATTAATGTGCTTTTTAATTGAAAACAGATAAACAGATAAACAGATAAACAAATATAAAGAGTAATTTATGCCTGGCGATAGTATTGGAAAAATATTTAGAGTAACCAATTGGGGAGAGTCTCACGGGCCAGCGGTTGGTTGTGTGGTTGAAGGCTGTCCGGCGGGTATCGAGTTGTCATCGGTGGATATTCAGCCTTTGTTAGATAGGCGACGCCCGGGACAGAGTAATTTGGTGACGCAAAGAAATGAACTCGACCAAGTTGAAATCTTATCCGGGGTTTATCAAGGAAAAACAACTGGAACGCCGATAAGTCTATTAATTCGTAATAACAACGAACGCTCTAAAGATTATGACGAATTTGCAACTTTGTATCGGCCTAGTCATGCTGATTTTACCTATCAAAAGAAATATGGACACCGCGATCCGTCGGGAGGTGGTAGAAGTTCCGCAAGAATGACAGCTGCAAACGTAGCGGCGGGGGCTATCGCAAATAAAATACTGGCGAAGCAATCGATTGAAATATTAAGCTGGGTGGAGAGCGTTGGTAATATCAAATCAAATTTTGACCAGAAGCTGATTAGTCGAGAGCTTATTGAGAGCAACGCTGTGCGCTGTCCAGACGCCGCTGATGCGGAAAAGATGACCCAAGCTATACTAAGTGCAAGGAAAGAAGGCGATACTATTGGAGGGGTTATACGTTGCGTAGTTAATGGTATGCCGGTAGGACTTGGTGAGCCTCTGTTTGATAAACTTGAAGCTGATCTTGCGAAGGCGATGATGAGTATTAACGCGAGTAAAGGTGTCGAGTTTGGCTCGGGCTTTGACGGTACTCAAATGAAAGGTAGTGAGCATAATGATTTGTTCTTTAAAGATGAAAACAGCGGATTAGTAAGGACGACAACAAATTATTCGGGGGGAATCCAAGGTGGGATTTCAAACGGTATGCCGCTGGATTTTCGCGTTGCATTTAAGCCGGTAGCGACAATTATGCAGAAACAAGCGACGTTAAATGTGCAAGATGAAAAAGTCGAATATAGTGGCAGAGGTCGGCATGATCCCTGTGTTCTGCCGAGAGCCGCACCTATCGTTGATGCCATGACATCTCTGGTAATTTGCGACCATTGGCTGAGGCACAAAATATACCTCGATTACTAATTACAGTAATTAAGCAAGTGTGTTTTAATTTAAACCTTGTTCGGTGCAATGTGCATCGAAATAAGACTACTTGAAGCAAAGCGGCTTGAAGCAAGAAGCGCTTTTGCTATTTCTTTTTTGGCAGTTGTAATCCTAACTGTATTCCTCGCCAGCGAGCAAAGTAAGTGCCTCCCAGAAGAAACATCGTCGATAAAACTAGCTCGAGCAGGATAGGGAGTAGCTCATTAAACGAAGTGACTAAAGATGCAAGCGCATGACAAATATAAATAACGGCAATAAAACCAGACCATGCATGAGTATAGGCTTTACCCTTAAGTAAACCAAACATCGGAAACAACAGCGGGATTAACCAAAAGACTGTAATTGTTTTGTTTGAATATTGAGTAGATGGAAACCATAGCAAATTCCAGATTGGAATTAAAACCACTAAACCCCAATAGCCGGTCAAGGTGATTCTATGTGCCAGTATCATCCGCTCAGTAGGCGCTGGCATGTTTTCAATTTCTTCAAGTTTACCGTTTTTTTCAATCGAATCATTCATATTATTCAAAACACTTTTTTAAAACCAATGAATTGGTTTTTGTCTTTGGGGTTTAGCAAAATACTGCCAATGTTTTTCTACAATGCTTTGAGTTATGCAAGACTTAACTTAGAGCAATGGTCATTTTGCATATGAGCGGGTAGTCAGCTGGTTCGTAGTTTTGATGCGAACAATGCTAATCGACGACCTTGCGCTATAGCTAGCGTTTTCTCTGTCTTGCAGATTGCTCGCTGATTGCTGTGCCCATTCCAGTGACTAATACCATAGGGCGTGCCACCACCTTCAGTTCGAAGTAGCTCGGTTTCGCTGTATGGCAGCCCCATTATTAGCATTCCATGATGCAGGAAAGGAATCATCATGGTAAGTAACGTGGATTCTTGACCTCCATGCAAACTGCTACTAGAGGTGAAAAACGATACAGGTTTACCGGATAGTTTACCACCAATCCAAGTATCACTTGTTTGGTCAATAAAATGTTTTAACGGTGCCGCCATATTTCCAAATCGAGTTGGAGAGCCAACAGCCAAAGCGCTACAATCTTCGAGCTCTTGCTGCGTTACGTAACAATCTCCACTGTCGGGAATGCTAGGCTGGCTATCCCCGACATTAGTAGAAACCTTCGGAACCGTACGAATTATCGCTTCAATCCCTTGCTCTTCTACACCGCGGGCAATCAATTTGGCTAGCTCGCTAGTCGTTCCGCCCGAGGAGTAATAGAGTACCAGTACATAAGGCATTGCCATTATAGCAGTGTGAGTACGTTTTCTGGTGGTCTACCTACAACGGCAGCTTTGTCTGATACGACGATAGGGCGTTCGATAACTTTTGGGTATTGAACCATTAACTCGACCATTTTCGCATCAGTTAGACCGTCATTATTCAGCCCGGACTCTTTATATTCTGCTTCACCTTTTCTTAATAGGTCTTTAGCGGAGATATCTAAGAGCTTTAATATTTGAGACAGTTCTTTTTTAGAGGGAGGATTCTTAAGATATTCAATAATTTCAACATTAACATCTCGCTCTTTAATTAATGCTAAAGTTTGTCGTGATTTGCTGCAGCGAGGGTTATGGTAAATTTTTAATGAACTCATAGTATATTGCCTTAACCTTTTATTATATAGTTAATGCTACTCGGACAGTCGATTACGGTAACTGGCGAGTAGGAATCTTATTTCGGCCGCTATTTTAACCTAGGAATGAAGCGAATTCACTATGCAGGACAAAATCATTTATTGGCGTGCCTTTGCAAGCTATGTCTGGAAACGATTCGCAACGGATAAATGTTCTTCGGTTGCCGCCGAATTAACGGTAACTAGCATGCTAGCACTCGTTCCATTAACTACGGTTATCTTCTCACTTCTGTCGCTTGTTCCCGATTTTCAGCACCTTGCACTGCAGCTGCAACAGCTTTTGTTCGAGTATTTTGTACCTGCAACCGGTGAATCAGTGCAGCTCTATTTACAAGAGTTTGTTGGTAAAGCAAAGGGGATGAGCGGGTTAGGTTTGTTAATGCTGCTGATAACTGCATTGCTAATGATGCGAACAATTGACTCAAGCTTCAATAATATCTGGCAAATAAAGAGTCGAAAATCGTTTCTTAGAACTTTCTTGGTTTATTGGGCGGTACTAACGCTAGGCCCAATATTCTTAGGGACAAGTTTAGGTATAACCTCGTATTTAAAGTCATTGCCGTTAGTTTCAGATGCCGTGCAGCAAGATAGTCTGTGGGTTTCTATGGTTTTACCCATGTTAATGGAAACAGTTGCTTTTACGGTCATGTTTTTAATCGTTCCTAATCGCCGAATATTGTGGACTCATGCTTTTTCAGCGGCATTAGTGACGGCGATTCTTTTTGAACTGGCGAAATCTGGGTTCGGCGTTTTTGTTGAGTACTTTTCCACCTATCAAGTCATTTTTGGTGCACTTGCCACTATTCCGTTATTTTTAATTTGGGTTTATCTAAGCTGGAGTATCATATTATTTGGAGCAGAAATTTGTCATGGTTTGTTCGCATTTGAAATTACTCAACAGAAAAAGGCTATTCACCCGTTTATACAGTTAACCGATATTGTATTGCAGCTAATAGACAAGCAAAAAAACGGTGATTTAGTCACTGAACAGGCTTTAGCGCGAGATTCTCACTGGGGGCAGCAGGAGGCAAGTGTTTTATGGTTGGAGAAAATGATTGAACAGCAGCTAGTCGTTAAATCCCAAGATCAATCCTATTGTTTGAGTGTGAGCTCTACGCAAATAACTTATGCGCAAATTTATCGGCTAGCGGGTAATCAATTACCTTCTGAAAAAGCACTAAGTGAAAGCCATTTAAGTCGAGAAACCCAGCAAGCTATCAATCAATTACGAACAGATATGGATTTTCTATTAGGCAGAAAATTGAGTATTCCGGTCAAGTAACAGCGCATCTACAGGGCGATTAAACGCTTCGTTGGCGAACTTTAAGAGTTAATGGTCGCCTGGTAATCGCACGTCATCGAGGGTTGCTTTGTCTATCTCAGTTTCTTCAAAGCTATCGTCTATATTTCCACGTTCGTGAGGTACCGCAGTCCATGGGATAACATCTTGAATGTCGTCTAGGACCACTTCAGCTAGTTCGTCCCTAAGTTCAAAGGTTTGATAGAAAAAACGGTCAATACATGCGGTTGACTCAACTTGTAACCGAGGTCGGATTTCAACGGGCTTGTCTAATCCTAGCATGGCATAAACTCTTCCACTCTTGTATGAGCCTGCGGTAGTAATAACAGTAGGAGCGTCTGAGCCGTTTTGTTGGTTTGATGAAATTACCAAGCCAGGTTGACCACCTTTTTCGTTGTTTCCTTGGTGCAGCACTAGTCTTACCGGAGAGTATTTTCCATCAATGTATTCAAGGCCTATCATAGTGCCATTATTTTTATCGCCGGTGAACCAACGACAAATAGCTAGTCTCCAATGAGGAGCAGGGTTTCCATCCATATACTCTCTCAATAGAGCTATATTCCCCAGCTCAATATGCGGCAGCATAAAGTGTCGACTACATAAGCCAATACCACCAGCACTAACATTGATCGCATCCCAAGCTAATTGTTCCGTACAACTAGTATCGGTGAGGCTTACAAGGTTGTTATTGGCTATCACTTTGCCTTTATTCTGAGTAGCGTGACCTAAAACCTTAATAATATCTGCAAGACCCCAAATCACATCAATTTTTGAAACAATGGGGTAACGTCGAGAACTCCTCTCAATACGTTCTTTCCAATGTTTTGAAACATTTTCCCATAGGTATTTTGCGGTTGTATGTTTTATAGAAGGAGGGAAGGACCGCTCTTGGATGAGCTCTTTTTCGTCCAGCGTTTCTAAGTCAAATTTAATCTGACGAATTAAATCAAACGTCAATAATAGGCGTATCTTTGGATCCTCAGGATCATCCAACTCACTAGTAACAAAGTTTGGTTTGTTTTCGCTGGTGATATCAATGATAAAACAGTTAGCATTAGTAAAGTCATCGGGGTTCTCTGAAATTTTTGCTAGGTGAACCCAATGGAATAAATAGTGAAATAAGTACCAATGTTCACCTTTGTCTAAATGGTAGGGATCCGCTAAGGCCAACAAGCAATTTCGAATGTAATTCTGCTCGATTGTTGGTAAACAGTAGCTTTCTCCAACTTCACATTTTAGGTCGTTGAGTTGCGCTTTACCTGAATGCGCATACAGAGCGTTTATTTCACGCCAAAGATATATGGGAATTGGTGCATAAAGCTCGTACTGCTCGATCAGCATCATTCCTAAATAATAGATGGCAAAAGAGGTTGCTCTAGCTTTGTGCTTATTTTTACCCCATAACTGTCTCTTATTCTGTGAATCATTAACAATAATCTTATGGGCAAAAGCCATTTCGCGAGTAAGGGTATGGAGTTTCTCTATGTTAGATTCATAATCGGTTCTTTTAGCAACTAATTTGTTAACTTTCGGCCTGAAATAGTCATGTATTAGTTTATAAGCATCATCAAATAGACCGACCAGTTCGCTTCGCAGTTTATAGGAAAGTTCTGTTCTATTAAGGCTGGATATTGCTCGAGTAATATCAGGCAGTGTTTTGGACATATCGGCAAGAGGGAGAGACTTCAACCACTCCTCTAGTTTCGTGGGGTCCGTTTCCACAAGAATATGCTGACCTTCCTGCTGGGAAGGGATTGTTAATTTAATGCTTTCCATGTTTTATATGCAAGCTCGACTTTGTAATTCCATAAGTTCTCAAACATTCTAAGTCGCCAGTGACTTACCCTTAACAAAGAATTTATAGCTGCGAACAAACATCGAGCTTTAAATTCAATAGGTTAATACGTGATTATCAACGTTTTTGGTTGAATGTGCACGAATATTAAATCACAATTGCGACGTTTTACCAATTCATTCGCAAACTGGCGAGTGCGTTTGGTGCTTAGATCAGCGCTTACTATTAGTATAGTCAACTTTTAAACGCTACGGTTTTTATTTTAGGCCTTAGTCGATGATTTTTTCTGTACAAAGCCAGCAAGCGGATATTCAAAGGGTTTTAGAGTTCAATAAGATGAAACGACTTAAGTTTTGTGCACTTTTAACATGCTTGATTGCGCTAAGTTCCTGTTCGCAATCACCTGACTTTTATTTTCTAGATGGTAAACCCGCACGTTTGTCTGAATACCGAGGGCAATGGCTATTGGTTAATTTTTGGGCAGAATGGTGCTCACCATGCAGGGAAGAAGTACCGGAGCTAAATGAACTGTTTGCCGCTGCGGAGGAGCATAACCTCGCGGTCATAGGCATTAGTTATGATCCGCTTTCTAACGATGATATCCGCAGTATCGTTAAAGATTGGAATATTAAATATCCTGTCGTAGCAACCGAACCGATGCCGATTCTACCTTTTAAACTCCCCAAAAGCCTGCCTGGAAACTATATTATCTCTCCTGAAGGTGAGGTTGTTTCAAAATTAAAAGGTAAACAAAGCGTGGAAACTATTTCCAAGTTGTTGATAAACCTAAAGAATAAAAATATCTCAATATAGTAAAAATGTCGACTGGTCTAGATAACAATCGTTAAAGTTAGGCTAGGATTGCACTATTAGACGGTGAATTTCGCAACATCCAGCGGTTACTTGTTTTTTTAGCAAGGGGGGCGCTGATAAATTGTCGATTAATTCAAGTAAAATTGTCGGTTGAAAGCCCCAAAATAGACTATTACTTATATGTTGTGGTTTATGACATTTTTGATTAGCAGAATGCATAAATAATAGGGTCGAATTAACATCAAGTTCACTAAATAAACGATTGGATATAAAGAGTTAAAGATGAAAACGACGATTAGAAAGCTTCGGGCGGAGCAGATGATGCTAATAAAGCAGTTGGTAATAGCGATGGTATTGCTCCTAGGAGTATGTGGCTCGGTTTACGCTGAAGAACAATCCGAAACTGAGGAGCTGCTAGTCGTTGAAGAGCAATCTAATAAGTCCACGAGCAAAATTTTTGATCTAGACCTAGACGAGGAAGATGCGTTACAAGATGATTCAACGACCGCTGAAGACGAGATTAGTCAGAAAGCTGAAGTTGTGGATAGCCGCACAACCGCTGAAAAGCTAGAGGACCTAAAGAGTGAAGTGTTAGCCGTTAATCGCGACTTGTTTATTCTAGAGGAAGATCTGTTATTCCCTGCATCGACACAAGTGGCTGCTTATTTGTCAGTGGATGTCGGTTTCTTTTTCGAGTTAGATAATATCAAAATTAAGATTGACGATGAGCAAGTTACGCATTTCTTGTATACACAAAAGGATATCAAAGCATTACATAAAGGCGCTATTCAAAAGCTTTATTTGGGCAACATTAGTACGGGAGAGCACGAGATCGTCGCGATAGTATTAGGAACCGGACCTCGAAAACGAGAATATCGACGAGCTGTTTCTTTTAAGTTTAATAAAGATACTGATGCCAAAGCCCTAGAAATTCAAATCAGAGATGATACTGGTAAACTCCAACCAAGCCTTAAAGTTATTGAGTGGTAGGCTGACGGTGTCCAAGTTATTCTTTAAGTTTTGTACATGTTTGCTAATAAGCGCAATTTCTTTGTGCCAGGTTAATGCTGCAGAAGCGCTAGATGAGCAGGCTCGAGAAGATTTGAAAAAACCAGTCAAGATTCAAGACTTGGCTTACGGCGAAATCCTATTCGATTATTACCGAAATGATGAAATATCGGCGTTAACACATATTCTCATCGCTCAAAAACACAATGAACTAGGTCATCATGGCAATAGCGCTGAGCTACTCTCGGGCGTAATTTACCTAAATCTAGGGATGCTCGCGAAAGCCCAAGGCATTTTCAATAGACTTCTGACCGAGAAGGATTTGAAAAATGAGCTTCTAGCCAAGCTCGAATTCTATTTGGCAAAATTGCATTATAAACAAGGTGACTATCAAGAGGCCAAACGCCGATTATCGCAGGTTTACGCTTCTCTTGAATTGTCGTTAAGGGACGAAAGCTTGATTATGTTAAGCAATATAGCTCTTAGCGAGAATCAACTTGAACAGGCGCGCCAGTGGCTGGAGCCCATTTCTAATGACTCAGAATTTTTGGCCTATAGCCGGTTTAATTTGGGAATTTTATGGTTAAAAGCAGGGGAGCTTGAACAAGCACTACCATTCTTAGGCAAAGTATTTTTGACCATTGAACCAACGGCTACCCAAAGGAGTCTGCAAGATAAGGCGAAAATAGCGCTTGGTTACTACTATCTAAAACAGCAAAATTATGACTTAGCAAAGGCCCAGTTCCTCAGTGTTAGATTGGACTCTTCCTATACAAACAAAGCGCTGTTAGGTATTGGCTGGGTTTATGCCGCCCAGGAACAATATCAAAAAGCACTAACTCATTGGTTGACGCTAGCGCAAAAAGATCTTAGAGACATAGCGGTACAAGAGGGCTTACTGGCAATCCCCTATGCGTATCAAAAATTAGAAGCAATGCGACCGGCTTTGCAAAGGTATTTGGCGGCTTCGCAAGCTTATCAAGAACAGATTGAGCTAGTAGACGATATAGAAGAGCAGGTACGTTTTGGTAACTTGGTTGAAAATTTAGTCAAAAAATTGATTAAGGCTAAATCACTAGGCAGCGGTGACGAAAGCATTCAAGATTCAAAATTATTTGGTGATGTATACGATTATTACATCTATGAATTACTAGCACAAAACCGTTTTAATGAGGGGTTTCGAAGCTATCAAAAGCTCGGTCGCCTTGCGCTAATGTTAGAGCATTGGGAATCGCAATTACCGATGTTTGAGGAAATGTTAGAAACCAATCAGCTTAGGTTTGATCAAAAGATCCCTCAGATAGACGCATATCTAGATAAAGGAACCCTTGATAAACTTCGTGCAAAATACGATGTTATTGAAGCCGATATTGTTTCCCTTAAGAATGACCAGCGGTTGTATTTAATTGCTGACCAACAACAAACAGAGATACATCAACGAATCACTCGTTTAGAAGCAAATATCAAAAAGATACCCGCCTCAATGCTCAGTGACAATCAGGCTATAAAAGCTAAGAGAGCGCGCGGTGTATTGCAATGGCAGTTAGGCCTCGATAGGACAAAGAAAATATGGGAGCTAGAGAAGGTTCGAATGCAAATAGAGCAACTAGTTGCAGATATTTCTAATCAAACTGTTTCGCTAGCTTCAGCAAGAGAAAATGCGCTTACCCGATTTGTCGGATACCAAGGAAAAATTGATGAAGGTGGCGATAACCTACGTCGATTAAGGGATAAAATTAAAGGTCAAGTTGACGTACAGTCTGACTTCATAAAGGATGAAATACTTGCGGTGTTAAAAAAACGCAGAGCAACGTTAAATCACTTTCTATTACAGTCAGATCTTTCGGTCGCAAGACTACATGAGAAAGCTGTGCTTATTCAGGAGGTAGAATAAAAATGTCTTCTATTTTCCTGCTTTTAGAAAAAAACAATTTTTCGCTTTTCTTATTTCTCAATACAAGGAGTAAGTCTTGCGTTTAACTAAGTTGCTCATTGTCCTGATGAGCGTTCTTCTTTTGGCATCTTGTGCTAGCTTAAAATTCATCAATCCTTTTGCGGAAATAAAGGTTGAGGATACAGAGCCGAGAGTGGTTTTTATTGATACTAAAACGACTAAAGTAGAAAAGTCTGAACTCCCTGAAATAAGTCCAGAGTTAGTTATGGCAAGCTATCGTCGATTACTTGAGCGAGGTGACCCTACCATTAGAATGGAAGCGTTGCGACGTTTAGCTGATCTAACTATGCGGCTGGCGGAAACCAAACTATCTGTTGACGATCCTAACCTAATTGCAGCTGCTTCGCCGGCGGTTCAACAAGCTACTTTTGAAGAAGCGGTTAGCTTGTATCAAACGCTACTTCGAGATTATCCAAACTATCCGAAAAAAGAAGACGTTAAGTATCAATTAGCGCGAGCCCACTCGCTTAATAGTGACCCTGAAAAATCATTAGCGCTTCTTGATCAAATTGCGGTAAGCCCGGTTAAGGCAAGCTCCTATGTAGAGAGTCAGTTCAGACGCGGGGAGTCCTATTTCGTCCGCAAGAAGTATGCAATATCAGAACAAGCTTATTCAGAAGTTTTGTTGAAGGGCAAGGATACCAATTTTTATGACAAAGCACTTTATAAACGTGGTTGGTCTTTGTTTAAACAAAGTCTTTTTCCAGAGTCTCAGAAAGATTTCTTTGAATTACTAGAGCGTTTGTATCGACAACGAATACAGCAAAAACAGGTATCAAGTCTAAATCAAGATTTAATTGATGATACAAAGCGAGTCATTAGCTTAGCTTTCTACAATCAAGATGGCGCAATATCCGTACAACAGCATTTTGAACAGTATGGTCGTAAGCCTTATGAAGATGAGATTTATCATTCACTTGCGCAACTATATATTGATCAGGAACGTTTTAGAGATGCTTCAGAAACTTACCTAGGCTTTATAAAGAGAAATCCGTTAAGCGAGTCATCGCCAGAATTTCATAGCCGCGTTATAGATATTTATAAAAAGGGTGGTTTCCCAAGTCTAATCCTGCCAGAGAAGGAAAATTATATTGTTAGTTACGGCCGAACTAGCGAATTTTGGAAGGTGCATTTAGGGACCGTAACCGAATCGATAAAACCTCAATTGCGGGAACATTTGAATGACATTTCAAAGTTCTATCATGCAAATGCTCAAAAAAGTAATAAACCTAAGGACTATTTGGTTGCTGCAAGGTGGTACGGCGAAATCCTAGAGACTTTTCAAGAGCCTAAGATCGATTCAGAATATCGTTTCCTACTGGCTGAAGTATTGTCCGAAGGGCAACGATTTAGTGACTCTGCGAAAGAGTTTGAAACGGTTGCTTATATCAACCCACCGAGTAAATTTTCTAGAGACGCAGGGTACCGAGCTTTAGTGGCTTACCAGTCAGTTGTTTATCCGAACAACACCGCTATAGAAGTTAAATTGGCGAACCAAATATCCAGTGGGTTAAAGTTCGCTTCGACCTTTGCAACCGATAAAGAAAGTGCCAGTATACTTTCGCGGGTATCAGAGCAACAACTGTCAATTGGCAATATTGAAGGAGCAATTGCTTCTAGTCGCCAACTATTAACAATGAGTGTACCGCCAACCGTCAGTCAAACAGACAGAGCCCGAGTGATCATTGCCAATGGGCTGTTCGATTTGAAAGAGTACAAGAAGGCCGAAGAAGCAATAACAAAATTGTTTGTTGATGTTAAATTGACTAAAAAGCAAAGCGCTAGTTTTCATAATCGTCGTGCAGAAGCTATTTACAAACAGGCTGAACAAGCTAAGTCTGCTGGTTTATTGGAGGATGCCATCCAGTTATTTCTAAAAGTTGGAGTGCTGGAGGCTAAGTCGGCAGTCGCTGTAAACGCGCATTTTGATGCTGCAACTTTATTGTTGCAGACTAAATCCTTTGTAAAAGCTGCTGGAATGTTTGAATCATTTCGCAACAAGTATCCGAAAAACAAACTTTCGGAAGGCATACCTGAGCGGTTGGCGCTGATTTATGAAGAGCAGCAAAATTGGCAACAAGCAGCGAAAGAGTATCAGGTTTTAGCGGCAAATAATGATGACCCCGAACTTTCGAGGGAACGTTATTGGCATGTTGCAGAATTGTATATGAAGGCTAAAGATAATGTGAAAGCTATTGCAGCCTATAAAAAATATGTGTGGGCATATCCTCAACCTTATCTTTTGGCTCAAGAAGCAAGACAGAAGTTAGTTGAGCTTTATAGCGTTGAAAAAGATAGTCAAAAGGTAACCTTTTGGCGACAAAAAATAATACAGTTTTACCCAAAAGGGAAAGCGGAAAACAATGCGAGAACTCGTTTCCTTGCTGCCGAATCTAAATTTATTTTGTCTGAACCTTTATACGATAAATATAGAAAAATAAAACTTCGTTTACCTTTAGGCAAGTCGCTGAAGAAAAAAAGGCAAGCAATGAATCAGGCCTTAAAAGCCTATGAGACCATTGCCGCATATCAGGTTGGTCAGTATACGTCGGCATCAACCCACAAAATTGCTAAACTCTATCAAATTTTGGCGGAGGACTTAATGTCTTCTCAAAGACCTAAAGGATTGAGCGAAGAAGAGCTCGAGGAGTATGGGTATTTATTAGAAGATCAAGCAGTCCCGTTTGAAGATAAAGCGATTAACCTATTTGAGATTAACGCCGCTAGAACCAAAGACAATATCTACAACCAGGCCGTCAAAGACAGCATAACTGAACTGAAGAAGCTCAAACCTGCACAGTATGATAAACGAGAGCTACTCGAGGAAATTGATAGTGTTAGTTTCTAGACAACTTAGGTTATTCTTACTAATAATATTGACCTGCATTGTTTCGGCTTGTAGTACAACGGGCTCTAACAACGATACTGATGACTTACCAGTGTTAGAAGACAAGTCTGGTGCTAACGAGGATGCAAAAGAGGCAGGCGTAAAAGAAGGAGAGGCCGGTAATGAGGTTGTACCTTTTTTAGGTCCTGATCCCATGGCAGATATCCAAGTTAATGCTGAAATTAAAAAAGCTTACAGTGATGTTGCTAAATTGACAAAGGCAAAAAAATTCGCTCAAGCCATTGAGTTGATGCTGAATATACAAACCAAATATCCTCAGCTTTCAGGACCTGATTATCAGCGAGCCCGTGTTTTATTTGTTCAGAAAAAATATCAAGAAGCGTTAACCGCGATCAATGCAAGTATTAGCAGCAATCCCCGAAATTATTACTCCCTAAACTTTAAAGGAATCATATTAAGAGAAATGGGGCGTTTCGAGGAAGCGAAAAGTACTTACAGAAGTGCGATAGAAATATTCCCTCCTTATCCGAACTCACACCTGAATTTAGGTGTTTTGTTAGATTTATATATGAGGGACCTATCGAGCGCCTTAGCTGAATACAACCAATATATGCGGTTAACCGGCGGTACCGACAAAAAGGTAGCTAACTGGATTATAGAAATTGAACGAAGAATAAAGGCAGGTAATTAGAATGAATACTCCCTTCAATACTAAATTTGTCAGTGGACTAATGGTGTTAGTTGCGCTGCTTGCAACGGTTATGTTTTCTTCAAAACTTGTTGCTGAGGAGCCTGCAAAAAAGGAATCTGTAAAAAAGGACGCTAGTAAGATACAAGAAACAGTATTAGGGATGAATGTCTCAGGAAATAAAGAGGCACCGAATTTACTTTATATCATTCCATGGAAAGCTAATACCGATGAATTACCCTCACCGCAAATTTATCGTTTAATGGACGAGGTTTATTCGACGGTTGATCCTGACGTATTTCAAAAAGAAGTTCACTTTTTTGAGCAGCTTGTTGAACCGAAGGGAGCCAAATTAGTCAAAGATGACGACTAATAATTTTGATGGTTTGGCAACTAATAGCCTTATGACCATAGTTTTATGAAAATTGTTGGTAAACCTTTTTTTTTTGTGACCGGGTACAACTTTAATTTTGCAAAAAAGCAGCTATACTCTTTTTTATTCAGTAGCCAAGTAATAATAGTGCTAGCCAATAATTGTTTAGATTGACAACTATTGGAATATAACTTTTATCCAATCGCTTAGTCTTAAACGACTAAGGTAGACTAATAGCCACAGGGGAAAACCATGGCATCAGAAGCAAACTTAGCAACAACACAGCAAGCCGATATTGGAATGTTCGATACTATCGTCAGCTTTATGCAAAACGGTGGTGAGTTTATGTACATCATTTTATTCGTGTTTGTTATCGGTTTAGCAATCGCCATTGAGCGCTTTATTTATCTAAGCATAATTAAAACCAAGAATCGTGCAGCCTGGAATCGTCTTTTGCCTATTTTGAACCAAGGCAATTTTCGCCAAGCGCTAGAGTATGCGACTAACTCCAATTCGGCTATCGGTCGTATTCTAGCGTATGGTCTATCTAAGGTTGGTGATGGCCGTCGCCATGATGACCTTGAAATGGCAATGGAAGAGGGAATGATGGAAGTGTTACCTCGATTAGAAAAGCGCACCCCTTACTTGGCGACATTTGCTAACATCGCAACGCTATTAGGCCTTCTTGGTACTATTCTTGGTTTGATTAAAGCGTTTACTGCGGTAGCTAATGTGGACCCGTCGGAGAAAGCAAACTTACTATCAGCTAGTATTTCGGTTGCTATGAATACAACGGCCTTTGGGTTGATGGCAGCGATACCTCTATTATTGATGTTTACATTCTTGCAAACCAAAACAACTGAAATTGTCGATAGTATCGAAATGGCGTCGGTCAAATTCGTTAATCTGATTCGTGCTGCTCGTCCTAGCGAACCAGCAAGAAAACCGACCGTAAAAACTACGCCAAAACCTAGGCCACAATAGTTTTTTAAGCCTAGAAGAGTAGTTAAGTTAATAGTTTTACCAAAAAGGGCAATTTATAGCTTGTTTACCAACGCTATTGTTAATTTTACCCGTAACTGTCGATGACTAATTAAAGAAGATTCTTATGTTCCACAGGAAATCGAGAAAATTGAAAGAGACAAATGCAGAGTTAAATATTACTGCGTTTATGAATCTTATGGTCGTCTTAGTTCCGTTTCTATTAATGACTGCCGTTTTCTCGCAAGTATCCATATTGAATATGAATTTGCCCGCAGGTGTTTCCGAAAGTATTCCTACGGAAGAAGAGCCTCCTAAAGCGTTAGAAGTCATTATCAGGCAGGATAAGTTAGACGTTCTAGAGCGTAACTCAGGGCTACTTAAGAGTATAGCGAATGTAGACGGTGAATATGATTATGCTGGTCTCAACCAGTTTTTACAGCAAGTAAAGGCTCATCCCGAGTTTAACAGTGATACTGGAATTACCTTACTTATGGAAATGGAAACGCCTTACGATGCGCTAATTCAAACAATGGATGCTGTTAGACTGATTGTGAGGGATGAAAAAGACCTAGATGCGGAGGGTAATCAAGTCCATGGTGAGTTGTTTCCAAATATCTCTATGGGTGACGCACCACCAGCTGAAGATCTTAACGCGGGAGCAAAGCCGTGAAGAAGTCGTATAAAGCCGTTAGGATGGAGCGCCACCACAAACGTTTTGGTGGAAGTGCTCTAAATCTTGTGTCGCTGATGGATATTTTTACTATTCTGGTATTTTTTCTACTCGTAAATTCGTCGTCGGTGCAACAACTTCCTAGCAGTAAGGCGGTTAAGCTTCCCGCATCTACAGCTCAACAGATGCCTGAAGAAACAGTAATTCTGCTTGTTAATAATGATCAAATCTTGGTTCAAGGCCGACTAATTGCGACGGTTAGTGATGAGTTAGCCAAAGACTCGAAATTGATTCAGCCGTTACTTGAAGAAATGAATATTCAATCGTTAAGTAGTTTTAAGGAGAACGCTACCGAAGAAGGTTTAGACGTCACCATAATGGGAGACAAGAATATCCCTTATAAGTTACTTCGAAAGATTCTAGCGACATTAAGTGAAGCTAATTACACCAACATATCTATGGCGGTAATGAAGAAATCAGATAGTTCAAGCAACGGAACAGAGAGCTAATAGCAAAGATGGCAAATTATCGTAATATGGCTTTTGATCCGATTTTACCCTGGGAACCTAACTCGGACGAGATTTCGCGTTTTATAAAGATTCTTGTCGGCTGTCTTTTGTTTGCAATATTAGTAACTAGTATCGTTCCGTTTTTGACTCCTAAGACGATAGACCGCACTAAACCAACCACTATACCCCCTCGACTAGTAAATATGGTATTGGAACAGAAAAAGATTGTAGAGCCGCCTCCACCGCCGCCTGAAGAGGTTGAGCCGGAGGAGGAACCAGAGCCCGAAAAAGAACCGGAAAAAGAACCCGAAAAAATAGAAGAGGAAAAGCCCAAGGAAGTCGAAACGGCTAAAGAGGTAGCTAAAAAGCATATTGCGGTATTTGACGCATTGGCGGATTTGAGAGAGTTGGACGATACTACCGATTTACAGGATAATCAGTCCCTTAGCAATGACACCGGTAAAGCAGCCGAGGTTAGTCGCTCTCTAATAACCAAAAAGGCCACCGAAGGAAGCGGAGGCATAAAAGTAGCGTCCGCTAGTAAGTCGACTGGTGTTGGCACCCTAAGAGGGCAAAACGTCACCAAAGTTACCAGCGAAATTGACTCTGCTATTGAGAATACTAAACGTAAAACTCGGGACGGTAATTCTAAACGTAGTGATGAAAATATACAGCTAGTTTTCGAACAGAGTAAACCTGCGATTTTTGCGCTGTATCATAGAGCGCTTCGGAAAAATCCTTCTCTTCAAGGTCGTGTGGTATTTAGGCTTACCATTGACCCAAGCGGTAAAGTCACAAAATGCTCCGTTGATTCCAGCGAGCTTGACGATCCGGCTTTGCTTAAACGATTAGTTTCAAAAATCAAACGGATTAATTTCGGAGCACAAAATGTTGCGACCTGGAACGATACCTATCTAATTAATTTCTTGCCTAGCTAGAAGCTTTTAGCCTCTAATTTTTGGAGGCTACTTAAACCTGTCTATGCAGTCGATTAAATCCGTGCATTCAACTGTCTATAAAACAAGTATCCTATTCAAATGACTATAATTACTCGATTAATACTAGTGCTAGTCATGTTAACAGCTAGTAGTTTAGTTGAGGCAAAATGGTTTTCACAAGATTTTGAAGTTATGGGTACTCAGGCCAGAGTGGAATTTGAGTATCCGGCCGGCGAAGATGCAAAACTAATTGCCACTAAGGTTATTGAAGAAATGCATCGAATTGACCGTTTGATGTCTCCTTATAAGCCTAAAAGTGAGTTGAGTACGCTAAATCAGCACGCTGCGCAAAGACAGATAACGATTAGCTCAGAGCTGTTTGATATAATTCAGACCTCGCTGGTTTACGCTAAAACAACCAAGGGCGCTTTTGATATCACTTTCTCTAGTCTCGGTTATCTTTATGACTATAGGGAAGGCACCTTACCAAATATCGAACAGACGAACTCACTAGTATCGAGTATCAACTATAAGAGTATTGTTCTAAACGCAGAAGTTAATGGTGTAAGCTTCCTAGATTCAAATACCAAAATAGATTTAGGCGGAATCGCGAAAGGGCATGCTGTTGATCAAAGTATACGAATACTTCAGAGACTTGGTATAGAGAATGCGTTTGTCAGTGCCGGAGGTGATAGTCGAGTCATTGGTCGTAAGAAAGACAGGTTATGGTACATTGGTGTGAGGCACCCTAGGGATGAGACAAAACTGATTGTAAACTTGCCGTTAGAGGATATTGCCATATCAACTTCCGGTGATTATGAGCGATTTTTTGTAAAAGATGGCATTCGCTATCACCACATAATCGATCCTAATACCGGCCGCTCAGTTAAATCCACTCAAAGCGTTACCATCTTAGCGGAAAACTCGTTGGACGCCGACGCATTGTCTACGAGTGTATTTGTTTTAGGTCCCAAAGAAGGTTTAAAGTTGATCAATAGCCTTGAAGGTGTGTCGGCGATCATTGTCGACGCCAATGGGAAAATGCTAATCTCAAGTGATTTAACCAACGCCAATTGAGATATTGTGCACAGTAATTCATTGATATCTCAAAAAAACTTCTTTAGAGGATTGATTTAACCCAATTTATCCTGCACAATCCCGCTGATTATTTTAACACTCTCTTGATATAATTTTGTTGGCGTAGATATCGCACAAATGGACTTGTTATCAGGTGGTGTATTACCTAAACCTCCACGCGGGAACTAGAATGAACAAGTATATATTGATAACAGTATTGTTAACGCTATCGATTGTTGGCAGCAATGCAGAAGCTTTATCAAAAAGTGAGACATACAGCTCTAATAGTGTTGAAAAATTGGTTAATTACGAGCTAGTTAATGGTTACATGACAATCAAGGTTTTGACAGCGGGTTGTACCGGCATTAACAGTTTTAAAATTGTTGCTGATGGCAATGAGTTAAGTGTTGTAAGGGTTAAGCAAGATGCATGTGGCATGAAACCTCGTCCAATGACGCTCCGCTATTCCGTAAGACATTTGGGATTAGATGATTCACAGGCAATTAATATTGTAAACAAACGCCTGTAAGTAATACTCTTAAGCGCTTTACCAAGCTAGGTTAAGCGCTGAAATTGTTTGATAGCCCCGTTTTAACCGTATTCCCTCTTGGTTATCGTAGTATTTACGGTCTCGAATTCTTAATTAATCTAGTTTGCATCCGTTTTCATAAAATATATGTAATAACGGTTGGTTCAGCCCCTCAGTTAGATTACTATTTAACAAATAATTAACTTTTCGTGTTTAGTAATTAATGCCCTATAGCAAAATTAAATTATACGCAGTAATACAGTTGCTTCTGTTCTCTTGTTTAAGTTTCAGAATAGCCGCAGTAGAAGTCGCTGACCTTTACCTAGTTAAAACTCCAATCGCCGAGCAAAGTAAGACCGCTCTGTGGAAGGCTTCACTTGGGGGGTTTAAAGAGGTCCTAATCAGAAAAAGTGGTTCAAGAGATATTTTGCAGAGTTATGAAGTGCAAAATGCATACAGCCGTGTGACCTCTTATTTACAGCGCTTTAAGTATTCCAATCAAACCGATAGCTCGGTAGAAGAATCCTACATTATTGAATTACACTTTGAACCTCGTTTAATTGACTCTCTGATACAGGAGTCAAAGATGACCGTATGGGGCATAAACCGTCCGGTGACCATACTTTGGTTGGTTGTCCAAGATCAAAATGGAAGAAACATCGTTAGAGAAAGTATAGAGTCCTCTGAGTTGGAGAAATTAATAACCGCAAATGCAACACGACGGGGCGTTCCAGTGATTCTGCCGCTAATGGATCTCGAGGACGAAATGCTTGTGTCGATGAGCGATATTTGGGGGCGTTTTCCGACAACGATTCGCGAAGCTTCAAAGCGCTATGACGCTGATTCAGTACTTTATGGACGTATACGTCAAGACGGTGCTGGTTGGGTTGGTCAATTTGGGTATGTTGACGATTCAGAACAACAAATATTTGAGGTTGTTGAAGACAATAAAGAAAACATTATCAATAGCCTGACGGACCGTTTGGCCGACACTTTGTGCGCAAAATATTGCATTGTTGAACAGGAAGGTAAAAAGCAAGAGGTCTTTTTGGAGCTGTCAGATGTAACTAGTTTTAAACAATTTAAATTAGCTGAGTCTTATCTTAATGGGCTTTCCTCCATCCGACGTGTCGAGCTGATTGCTATTGACGGTCAAAAGGCAAACTTTAAGTTAACCTTGTTAGGCCAACTAGAATCAGTTATTGAAGGTATTGGCCTTAACCAAAAGATGGTTGCCCGTGAGCAAACTGAAAATAGTAAGCCTTCGCAAGATGACGAAAGCGACTTGAACGGCTCTGGTCAAAACCTGCCAACTAATCAAGATGACCTAACCGCTGAAGATAATAATGATTTAACCGATACTTCTCCAGATTCAAAAGTCGACTCGGAACAAGAGTCTAAGCAAAATGTACAGACCCTGTTTTATCGGTGGATAGGATGAACTGGAAGCTTCTTCCAAACATTATTACCTCTATCCGCCTAGTATTGTTGGTGCCGCTTTCATTTTATCTGAGCGCAGGACACTATGAGGTTGCAGTGTACATATTTTTTATTGCTGGTTTCTCAGATGCGCTGGATGGTTATCTTGCGAAGAAATTCGGCTGGGTAAGTCGTTTCGGTAGTATCTTAGACCCTATTGCGGACAAAGCGTTATTAGTAGTTACTATGGCCATTTTAACGCTTAAAGGCGAGATCGATTTATTACTATTTATTTGCGTAGCAATTCGAGACATTTATATCGTTCTAGGAGCCTACGTTTACTACAGAAATATTGGCCCGTTTGATATGCAGCCTAGTTGGTTGTCCAAGTTTAATACCTTTGCGCAGATATTAATGGTGACTGCTTTATTGGTCTCGCTTAGTTATTATCCAGTGAGCGCTGAAATACACGCTTGGTTGGCGATAGTGGTCTATTTAACGGTCATTACAAGCGCACTTCATTATGGTTGGGTTTGGGGCTCGAAATATAGGGAAGCGAAGAACTCGCTTTCAGATAATAACTTGAACGAATAACACATGCGTCAAATACCACTCAATATCGCACTGGATGATAGTGCGCATTTTAACAACTTCTTTGTCGGCAGTAACTCTCAGGTTTTTCATCGGATTTCTAGCGAAAATAATGACGAGCAGTCCTTTCTTTACCTTTGGGGGCCAAACGCGTCGGGGAAGTCTCATTTAGCACAGGCATTATGTCGAAAATACACCGATAATGGCCTTTCTGCATTTTACTTTCCGCTTGATACTCCGTCATTAACGCCACAGCTCTTGCAAGGCTTGGAGAGTTCGGATCTAGTGTGTTTGGATAATTTAGAGTTTATTGTCGGAAATGAAGCTTGGGAGAGAGCTGTATTCAATCTATTTAACGATATCAAGCATCTAAACCACGAACTCTTGTTAGTTAGCCATTATTCGGCAAAAAACATTCCAATCGCTCTGCCTGATTTAGCCTCTCGACTAAATTCAATGGAAGTCTATCGTTTAAACGCTGTCAGTCATGATGATTACGCTGATTTTGTAGCGTTTTGTGCTTCCCAAAGAGGCCTTAAAATAGCTAAAGACGTGACTGAGTTCATGTTGGCTAGAACAGAGCGAAATCCAAGTAAATTAATCGAATTAATTGCTCTACTTGATAAGCAGTCTTTAACCGAACAACGAAGAATAACCATTCCGTTTGTCAAAAATATCTTGTCTATTTAGCAGCGTTTTCAAATGTCAGCAAAGCTTCATTTATCACTAAAATAAAAGCTAATGTAACCGGGTCAACCACTTTTGATCAGTTAACCCGGTTTTAGTTTAATTGACTTGGGCCTAACGAAAGGCCAGAGTCTTTTACGCCTCTAATTCAAATTCCTTACAGTCTAAACTGCTACTTCCATTAAGTATCATGGCTTTGTGGGCCTTAACTCTTGGTAAGATTCGTTTCACATAGAATTCTAGAGTTTGTTTCTTAGCTACCACGAAATTTTCAGCTCGCTCGCTTTCGTCCGCCGCTACAGCCATCTGTAACAGCATATAACCGGTCGATATATACCCCGATAGCATTAAGTAGTCGAATGCTGCAGCACCAACCTCATCGGCGTTAGCTTGAGCTTGTTGACCAACCCACTGGGTTAGTTGTGCCCAATCGTCGCATAAGCTATCAAGCACTTTTGCACTTGCAAGAAATTCGTCATTTTTAACCTTTGTAGCTACAAAGGTTTTAATGTCAGTTATCCATGATGTCAGCGCTTTACCGCCATCGCGAAGTATTTTTCGGCCGAGCAAATCCAGTGCTTGAATACCGTTAGTACCCTCATAAATCATCGTGATTCGAGCATCTCTTACCTGTTGCTCGAGTTGCCATTCAGAAATGAAACCATGCCCACCTAATACTTGTACTGCATGATTTGACGACTCAAAACCAATCTCAGACATAAATGCTTTGCAAATCGGAGTCAATAAACCGAGGCGTGCGTCTATTTCTCCATCATCATCATTGCCATACTTCACTTGATCTAATAGCGTTGAAACGTAATAAGCTAACCCTCGGCTACCTTCTATTAGCGCTTTTTGAGTAAATAGCATTCGCTTAACATCGGGATGAACAATTATGGGATCAGCGCTTTTCTCAGGGTATTTTGGACCGGTCAGTGAACGCATTTGCAGACGGTCTTTCGCATATTCTAGCGACGCGCTCCTTGATAAATCCGCGATAGCATAGCCTTGAATACCGGTCGCTAATCTCGCCGCATTCATCATTGTGAACATGTAAGCTAATCCATGGTTCTCTTCGCCGACAAGGTAACCGGTTGATTGGTCAAAGTTAATCACACAGGTAGCAGAGGCTTTAATACCCATCTTGTGCTCAATTGAGCCACATGAAACTTTGTTGTCTGAGCTATTTGAGTTGCCTTGCGTTGCTGAATTATCGTCATTAATCTTGGGTACCACAAACAGTGAAATGCCTTTTGTTCCTTTAGGGGCATCCGGCGTTCTTGCTAGCACTAAATGAATGATATTATCTGACATGTCGTGTTCACCGGCTGAAATAAAGATCTTTGTGCCAGTTAAAGCATAACTTCCATCTTTATTAGCATCCGCTTTTGTCTTAAGCAACCCTAAATCAGAACCGCAGTGAGCTTCGGTTAAGCACATCGTTCCAGTCCAACGACCCTGGATAAGGTTTGGTAGGTATCGCTGTTTTAAGCTGTCACTACCATGAGCACTCAGGGCTGATACGACGCCATGCGTTAAACCCGGATACATGCTCCAGGACGTATTAGCCGATGAGCTCATTTCAGAGACTGTTACCGCCAAAGATGCCGGTAGACCTTGGCCACCATATTCTTTAGAGAAGCCAAGAGATGCCCAACCTGCATCACAATATTGCTGGTAAGCTTCTCTAAAACCGTTAGGTGTTATAACTTTGCCGTCTTTTAACGTGCAGCCCGTTTCGTCTCCTAAGTGATTTAACGGAGACAGTGTTGTTTCAGCGAATTTTGCGGCTTCATCGATGACAGCGTCAATCAACTCTTTATCGGAAATGTCGTCTAGATTTAATTCTGTATATAAATCGGTTACTTTTAACCAGTCGTGTAAAATAAACTTCATATCTTCGACAGGGGCTATGTATTGTGGCATTAGAAACTCCAGTTGGTGTCCAGTATCCAGAACAGGCTTGGACATAGTAAATATCAAAACTAAGCTTAATCTATCTGGTCTGATGAGTTAGGTCAAGCTAGACTAACTAAATTTACGGTTGAACTCTGATAATGGATACTTTCATAGCGGATAATTCCAAGTTAAAATTAGCGTTGTTGTTTTAAAGTAAAAGATATACGGGTTATGCAAGCAGAATTTGGTGGTAGTGCTCGGTTGTATTCGGCAACCGGGTTAAAGAAATTACAAGCAGCTAAAGTCACTGTTATTGGAATCGGTGGAGTCGGTAGTTGGGTGGTGGAAGCGCTTGCTCGTACCGCGATTGGTACAATTCAATTAATCGACCTTGATGATATATGCATCACTAATACCAATCGGCAATTGCCTGCGATTAAAGGAAATATTGGAAAACTAAAAGTTGAAGTCATGAAGGAGCGAGTAAAGCTAATTAACGAACATTGCCATGTTGAATCAATCGTTGATTTTTTGAATGTAGATAATATTTCTGAGTATATTGATACAAGCAATGACTATGTTGTAGATGCTATTGATAATGCCAAGGTTAAAGCGGCTCTTATTAGTCACTGTAAGCGTAATAAGATAAAGATCGTAACTATTGGTGGAGCGGGAGGGCAGATCGATCCTTTAAAAATAACGGTATCTGATTTAAGTCGCTCATGGCAGGATCCTCTGTCGGCAAAAGTACGAAGTGAACTAAGAAGAAACTATCGCTTTAGCAAGAATCCGAAGAGACGGTTCGGTATCGAATGTGTCTATTCAACGGAACAGTTATTGTATCCTAACCCAGACGGGACGGTCAGTTACGAAAAAAACAGCCTGAATGCCTCTGTAAAACTTGATTGTGCTCAGGGCTTAGGCGCGAGCGTTGGTGTTACCGCTACCTTTGGCATGGTTGCGGCGTCTCGGGTTATTAACTATATCGCAAACAAGGATTAAGCTGGTGTTTATACCAACTAATGTCTCATTGTAGGAATGTCACCTTCTAGGTTTACTTTACGAATATATAAAACCAACTCATTCTCAGCTTCATTCTGTGAATCAAATGGGCCTTTTTCCGAATTTTCACGGGTCATAAACCACCAGCCATCGCCAGTATGATAATACCTGTCGGAACGGAACCAAGGTCTTGCTGCTTCTCCTACTCTTGTGCGCATTTCTCTCTCCTTTGAAAAACTATGATTAATACTTATTCGACCAATCTCAATTTAGTATAGGCTAATGGTGTTAATTTTAGAAGGGGTTGGTTAAAAAACGTTCAAAAGAGGCTTATGTCGAGACCGCTAACGCAATAATTGGATAATTTATACAAAGAATGCGATTGATTTGCTATTATTATTAAACTTGTTCAGATAAGTTTCTGATTATAAAGATAAATAACAAAAATATGAGTACAAGTTCTTTTCGCTGAAATATCTTTTAATAGGTGGTTGTTGCTCCCGTGAGTGCTATTGAAATTCCAGGCTACAAAATACTGAAAACTCTCGGTGTCGGAGGCCAAGCGACCGTCTATTTAGCGGTACAGCAAGGATTCGATAGGGAAGTTGCGTTAAAAGTAATGTCGCCAGCTTTAGCCGCAGATCCAACCTTTGGTGAACGTTTTATCCGTGAAGCCAAAATAGTAGCGAAATTATCTCATGCAAGGATCGTAACCGTTTATGATGTCGGCGAAAGCGGCAGTTTTTATTATCTGGCAATGGAGTATATGCGCGGTGAAGAGTTAAAAACTAGAATTAGTAAAGGTTTAAAGGCAAAAGATGCATTGCTTATTATCGCTAAACTGGCACAAGCACTGCACTTTGCACACAAAAAGGGTTATATACATAGGGATGTAAAGTCCGAGAACATTCTATTTGATGAAGATGAACAGCCCGTATTGACTGATTTTGGAATCGCCAAAGCGTCAAACTCTTCAACTCAAATGACCCAAACTGGAAAACTCATCGGAACTCCCGAGTACATGAGTCCGGAACAGTGCAGGGGTAAGAAATTAGACGGTCGCTCTGACTTATACAGTTTGGGGATTATTCTTTTTGAGATGCTTAATCGCAGTGTACCCTTTACTGGCGAAGACTCCGTCGCTGTTTGTATTCAACATGTAACTAAGCCAGTGCCGCGGTTGCCAGCAAGATATCAACATCTCCAGTGGGTAATAGATGCGTTGCTAGCAAAAAATCCTAATGAAAGATTTCAATCAGGTAAAGAGCTAGCAATAGCCCTAAAGGAATTTCTTACCAGTGGCGCTGTTGCTGATAAAGGCAGTATATCGACATCGAAAACCAGAATTTCCCAAGTCTTAGACAAAGAACAAGAGCAAGAAAATTCCTCCGATGATCCGTTTGGATATGAAGACGACTATGAAATGTCCGACGGCATAGAGTTGTCAGATAATTTTTCCATTGATCAAAGAATTAATGTAAAGCCCGAATCTAGCAGCAGGTTTCCGATTGTAATTGTGAGTTTTTTACTGATTGCGCTTGGGGGAGCTGGTTACGCTATGCGGTATGACTGGGTTCCTCAGGTTCAAAAAGCTATGGGTGTTGAATGGGTAACCTTGGCAGATGAAAACAAGGATATCAAAGAAGAAAAATTAGACAGCAATACTCCATCAGATTCTAATGAGATCGCGGAACAACAAACGGACAATAAGGCTGTGTCTGAAAATATTGCTGACGATACTCCAAAAATTTCGCGGGTCGCACAGCTTATCCAGCAAGCAGATACTCTGGCGCAATATTCACCTCACCAGTTAACGGATATTCAACAAGCTCTGGATAATTTGATAACAGCAAAATCCTTAGAGCCAGATAACCCCGATGTTACAAGAATAAAACTAAATATTGTAGAAATCGCATTGAGTGAAGCTGTTTCGTCCGCTGAGCAGCAGTTGTTTAAGAGTGCGCAGCAGTGGATTGATTTAGTTGAGTTTACTGACAGAGAAAATAGTAAGCTTGAAGAAACAAAAAACACCGTAAATAACCTGATTGCCAATCACCAAAAGCAGCAGGGCGAGCAGCAAAAACAAAACGAACGTTTCGAACAACTTATTGCTGCTACCGAGACAGCGTTGAAAAATAGTGCGCTAACTAAACCCGTTGAAAAAAATGCTGTTTATTTTTTGGGTGAAGCTATAACCATTAATTCGCAAGACGAAAGAATAGCCGCTTTGCAATCTAAAATTGAAACCAAGTTTGTTTCGCTTATTAATCAACGGGTAAAGAACAATCGCTACAACCAAGCGACAACTTTGTTGAATCAATTAACAGAAGTCGCTTGGGTGGAAAATTCCTACGACGATTTGAGACAACAAATTAGTAGCAAAAAGCAACGTTTTAATACTGCTGTAAAGGAACAACAAAAACTTGCCGCGATCGAAAAGGCGAAACAAGAGGCTTTAGCGATTCGAAAGGCTAAGTTGGCCGATCCGTTAGTACAGATGAAACTTCAGAGTAATTTGGAAGCGGCACAATACTTATTAGAATCTAATAATTTAGTAGAACCCTTTGGTAATAATGCGCTAGAGAAGTTTAAGGCCGCTTTAGAAGTTGATCCGGAAAATGAACTTGCCAGAAAAGGTGTTGACGATATTAAATCAACCATTCTTTCTAATCTGGATGTCGCCATCTCCAATAATATAAAAACATCCGCAGAACTATGGTTAGCTAAGCTCGTAATATTTAATCCCGGCGCCGAGCTCATTGATAGTTATACCTCCGAGGTTAGTCAGATTGTTGAGCCGGTACCGACTGAACAGCCGGTAGATAATAATAAAGGCTCAGCAGCTAGCGGACTTGAACTTGTTCAAGACGCCGAAACCGTTTTGACGGATGAGAACAGTCCGGTTACTGGCGATGCGGAAGCTGCGCAGGAAAAAGAGTTGATTGGTAATGCCGCGGTTGAGTCCGAAGAAGTCGATGTGAAATCCGCAGTTACAACAACCGAACAAGATAGCGCTAAAAAGGATGGCAAGGAAAACAAGGAAGCAGAGGAAGATAAAGAAGACGAAGGTGGTAATAATTGAGCAGGCTATTATTGATTGAATGTTTGAGTGATTGTTTGAGTGATTGAGTGATTGCTTTGCTATTTAAATTGCCTCCCTCGAACATAAGTACATTTGTTTTTGAGTTTTACGCAAACCAACAACTAGTTCTACATGTGGTTTAACAGCAATAATATTTTTTGAATTATGACTAATAAGAGAGTGTCTATATGAAAATTAAGTTAGGAACCTTTGTTGCAACATTAGCACTCGCAACTATCATCGGATGTGGCGGCCCTAAACCTGCATTAATAAGCTCGGCTGATATTTCCCGAGCAGAACAAGATGGCAGCCTTATTGCGCTATATGACAAGGCGGCAGGACTAATAAAAGAGAGCCGAGGATCTACTAAAAAAGAGTTAGAAGAAATTCAGGCAGGTTTATCTAAGAAGATAGTGGACAATAGAACAAAACTGACAGAGCAAACATTGGCACAGGTTAATGAGTTCGGTTTAGTGTCATTAGATAAGCTTAACCCTGTAGCCGCAAAGGTTGAAGATTTGGCGAGAGTCGATAAACAAGCTTATGATTTATTAATGCCGCAGATAAAAGAGGCGAAAGAATTAACCAGTAACGCTGTAGCTGAATCCAATCAAATGAGTGAGCGTACAGCAAAAGATATAGTTGAACGTTTTAAGTGGTTACGAAAGTCAGCTTTACTGCAGGGTGAATCAAGCGATGCTTACTCTAATTATCAGAGTAATTTGCAAAATAGTGTTACTCAGCTAGTTAAGCAAGGCCGCGAAGCATATTCAAAACGAATGTTCAACTTGTCGTTGTCTTCTGCACAAAAAGGGCTTGCAATTGATCCAGGTAATCTTCAACTAGAATCTATGTTGTCTCAAAGCGAGGCTTCCTTGTTCGAGCAAAATTTCAGGTCAGCGTTAGAAAACGGTAAGCCTGAACTGGCCTATCAATCGCTAAAAGAAGTGTCGAGTAAACCGATAATGCTTCAGGTTCAAAAAAAGATGGAGCGGCCTATTTTATTGCTCGCCAATTATTTCGCCAGTAACGCACAGGCTTCATACCAAAAAGGTAATTTATATCGGGCTTATTCTGAATTTAAGCGAGGAAGAGACGTTCAGAAGATGGCATCTCAAACTAGCGTTGGTTTTGTACAGGAAAGAGGTTTTCTAAATATTTTGATGGCAAAATATTCCAGTGAACCAACCAACCAAGGTTTGAAGTTAGGGTTGCTAAAGGTGATTAGTGAGTTTGATGACAAGTATGCCACCTTATCAGAGCAAAGCCAGTTACAAACAGAAAAAATTGTAAACCGAGCTACCACCAAATTATCGGTTGCAAGTTTTGATGAAGTTCTATCGTCCAATTCCGTGGTGGCTTCTGTCGGTAGACGCGTAGGCAGTAAGCTGGAAAAAATTCTGTTTGACCAGTTAGGGAACCAATTACAAATTGTCACCGATACAAGCAGCTTGTCAACACAACCCCCTTATTCCGGTGTTTCGTTGTTAGTTGACGGAGAAGTACTACAGGCTGCAGTAGAAACATCTAAAAACCAAGGTCAGCGATCTATAAATGTACAGACAGGTTTGAATCGAACTGAAAGAGAAGAATACACTAAATGGAAAAAACGAAAACGCGGCGAAGCTCCAGTTCAGTTTGATGAAGAAAAAGTTATGGAAGATGTTGTCATTAACGTTGAGCATATTAGAAAAATCGCAATCGCTGAGGTAGCCTATCGAATTGTAGAGCCAACATCACAAAAGGTATTGTTTACCAATAACATTGTGAAAGAGGCAAAACACCAAGGTGATTCTACTAACGAATTTCAAAAAGGCCTGTTCCATCAAAAATATGTAGAAGCTGACCTACCGTCAGATATTAAGATTATGGACACGTTAGCGACCGATCTATCGAATGAGTTAGGAAAGTCTTTATTAACGTTTTTAGCTAAACCTGAGCAGTCTTTTTATCGCAGTTATCAGTCAGCTTTAGAAAAAGGGCAAAAAGCCGAAGCGATTGAAATGCTCTCTAATGCCGTTGTAATTTCCCCACCGGAAAGCGAAACGCTTGAAGATTGGTTGGCGCAGCTAATTAAACTAACTCTTGAACAATAGGTTTTGGTGTAAATGCCAAACAATATAGTTGATGGTTAGTTCTGCTCTTCTTTAGTTGAGGTATTTAGAGCTGAGCATCGATGCTAGTGCTATCACGCATCTCGGGGTAGCATTTTCTCAATGGTACGTATGAGCTTTTCTGTTTTTGAAGGCGTTACTGATTTCGACTTAATAACATTTTTATTTTGTTCTAGACGATTTATAGACCACTTTATATGTTCTGCTAATAGACTGTTTTCAGTATTTGCCTTTGATTTTAACGCATCTATAACTTGTTTATCACTGTTTCCATTACCTAATGCGATAGCAATGTTACGCAACCAATTTTGATAGCCTATTCGACGGATTGGGCTTCCCTCCAATCGACTCAAAAATTCAGTTTCACTCCAGTTAAATAATTCCAACAAAGATATATCATCTAGTTTTAGCCTAGCACTAAAACTCAGGTCTTTGGATGTTTGCGAAAATCTGTTCCAGGGACAAGCTAGCTGGCAGTCGTCACAGCCATATATTCGATTACCAATAGCCTCTCTAAATTCGATGGGAATGGGACCATTGTTCTCAATCGTTAAGTAGGAGATACAACGACGTGCGTCAAGTTTATATGGCGCTATGATCGCATCGGTAGGGCAAAGCTTAATACACGAGTTACAATTACCACAGTGGTTTTCTACTGGCTCGTCTATGGGCAATGGTATGTTTATAAACACTTCCGCTAAAAAGAAAAACGAGCCAGCCTCTTTGTTCAACAAAAGCGTGTGTTTTCCCTTCCAGCCTAGCCCGGCTTTCTCCGCTATGGCTGTTTCTAAAATAGGAGCGCTGTCTACAAAGACCCTGAAGTCCCCTTGTTCACATATATCATTGATCTGTTTGCATAATGATTTAAGTTTTTTTCTGATGCGTTTGTGGTAGTCCTTTCCTAGTGCATAGCGGGAGATGTTTGCTTTACTCGTGTCTGCTAAAACCGATTTAAATTGCGCGCCTTCTGGCAAATAATTATACCGAAGAGAAATGATTCTACTGGTATTCGGATGAAGTTTGCCTGGGTCTTTCCTTAGTTCTTGATTCCTTTCTAGGTAGGACATATTGCCATGGTAACCGTGCTCTACCCACTGAGAGAACTGCTCAAAGTATTTGCTGGTATCAATGTCAGTAATAGCCGCTTGCTGAAATCCATGCTGTTCAGCGAGTGTGAAAATCTTGGATTTTAGCTGAGTTAGATCGCTCAAATGGTGGTACTGCGTAGTGGTGAGAAAAGCCAATTATAGTCATTCGCAACTTATTTACAAAATAATTCTAAATTTGATAGAAAAGCCTTGAGAGATTGTGCCCATTCGGTTAGATTAGCGCTCTATGACACAGCGCCCGTAGCTCAGCTGGATAGAGTAACTGGCTTCGAACCAGTTGGTCGGGAGTTCGAATCTCTCCGGGCGCGCCATAAACAAAAAAGGCCTTCACTCTGAAGGCCTTTTTTATTTGTAAATAGTGATAGTTAGTTTAAATAGAGTCCCAAAGGAACTATTTCTCGATATTTCTTTCGGACACAGCTAAATCAACCTCACTTAAGCACTTTGTTAACGGTTTGGTTTAGGGTATCCGGGTTGAACGGTTTAACAATCCAACCAGTTGCTCCCGCGGCCTTACCTTGACTTTTCTTTTCAGCGGTAGATTCCGTCGTTAGTAGCAATATGGGCGTAAACCGGTAGTTGCTCATGGCTCTCAAATCCGCAGTTAGTTCTAAGCCGTTCTTATTTGGCATATTTACGTCGCTAATGACAGCGTCAAACTGTGATGCTTGAGCCTTAGCGACACCGTCAGCGCCATCGCTTGCTTCTTGTACCGTATGTCCAGCCGTTTTCAGAGTAAAAGCAATCATTTGTCGCATGCTTGCAGAATCGTCGACGATTAAGATGTTGGCCATTGCAGAGTTCCTAATGAGTGAATGAGTATCGTTAAATCGGCCCTCTAAAGGAAAGCCGAGGTTTCAATTGGAGAAAAACCAATTAATATGATTAAGTGTAGTTGAAATTTCTCTAGTTAAGTCGATTTTGTGTCTAATAAATGAATATGTTTAGGGGCTTTTCGTTATAATAAGCCAATTCGGATATGACAATTTAATATCACTGGACAACTTATAAAAATGCTAATCGATCCCAAGGCTATTTCAGAAGACGCACTGACTAATTTAGCGCGAGAATGGGTACTGTCAAATTTATCCGAAAGCGAGGCAGAGCCGGATATTGAAAAATGGACAAGGAATACCTTGTTATTAGTGTCCCAAGGGGAACTGGTGGTTGAGTATAGTGAAGTAGATGAAAGTGTGACTCTCAAAGAACGAACCAGCGTCTGTATTGAAGAAGGTTACGACTTTGCGAACGAAAATACCGACGTGAGTAGCTAGGGAGATAATAATGAATAACTATTGTCTGCGTCGCTTGCGCTACGCAATGAATTTAGATAATCAGGCGCTAATAAAGCTTTTTGCTAACATTGGTTATAAGTTGGAGCTTAACGAATTAAAGCCATTTCTTTTAAAAGAAGAGGAGTCTGGCTACCTTGAGCTTGCTGATTATTTATTGGTTATATTTTTAGACGCTTTGATACTCAGCAAGAGAGGGGCGCGAGACGGCGCTGAGACGTTGCAGCAGTCGGAATTAGTTTCTCAGAGCAAGCGAGTTAAAGTTAATAATAATCTGATATTGAACAAGATTAAGATAGCATTTAGCCTAACCACTGACGATATAATTGATATTTTAGCGCTAGCGGATTTTAGGCTATCGAAATCAGAGCTAAGCGCATTGTTTCGTAATCCTACTCATCGAAATTATCGGGAATGCGGTAACCAACTAATTAGAAACTTCCTAACCGGATTGACAGCTCATATTCAGAAACAATCTGCGGGCAATAAGCCTAAAAATGCAAGGCCGAAAAATGCCAAGCCTAGAAATGCAAAGTATACAAAGAGTAAAAGTAGCGGAGAATCTGTAAAGAGCACCCAGAAAACCCGCGCGTTTAAGAACAATCAAAAATCTAAAGAGCAGTCTAAGCGTAAATAGCTTGGCAACGATATAGGCAGTAATTGGGTGTTTTTAGCCTTCTGATAAACCAATAATAATCGAAAAATTGGGGTTGCATTGGATATAGGCTATTTTGACTTTGAACAGCAGATGGCGTCAATTGAATGGATCAAGGAGCTTCCGGCCGGTTTGGTCAGCAGCCAAATTGATTTACGTTTCAACCATGTCGCTATTACTAGGCTAGATAGTGGATATCAGGTCTACATTGGGCCAATCGCACCTGAATTAGGCGGCGATGCAATTGTCGTCATAT
>CAJQOL010000211.1 GCA_905479925.1 uncultured Kangiellaceae bacterium
GAGAGGAGCTGGGGACGGTGTTGCACTCCTCCAAGAGGGGGATAATTGCATTCACTGTTGATAAAGATGGAAAGGGAAAGTTTGATGCATATTGGTTAGATGGTGAAAAGGGGATTTTTTCTTATCAAAAGTAATGCACCAGTCTGTTAAGTGACTCAGCATATGATAAAGCGATAGATGGATGTTCGAATTCAACATGTAGGTATAATGTTTACAAAAGATGGGAAAAGGAGCTAAACGACTCTCGTTCACACTTACCTATGGACCAATTGGATTCTCCGAGCGTTGAAAACCAAAGTGAAGCTCAAAAGCAAAGTATTAGACTTCCAGATGCAGGTTCTTCAACACTTGAAATGGAGGTTCGGGTTGCTGAAACACTTTCATTGATAGTCAATTCAGAAGAAATTGACCTTAAAAAAGCAATTCATTCGGGCGGACTAGAAGTAAAGATCGACACTAATGGTGGGGCCTCGGTTAAATATAGTGGTGGAAAACAAGGTGTTAATTTAAAAGGACTAGATTTAGTTGGTCTTAATAAAGATTTGTTCAAGAAACTTAATGTTGGTTTAAAGAGAAACGACGCTGGAGGCGTTGATTGGAGTGTTAGAGTTGGGTCTAAGGGCAATTATGTCAAACTTAAAGGTTCGCTCGATCTTAATCCAATGAATGGGATTCTAGGACCAAGTCTTGAGAGAATGAAAAATACTTCAGCAGGAAATTTATAATGAAAATATATTTTTTAGGAATAATCATTTTTTTTGGGGCGCAGGTTTTCTGTGTCGAGGCTAAACTTCAATCCTCGTACCATATTCTAGAAAGCGATATGAAAACCGAAGATTGTATAAATATTGCAAAGAAGAGTCGAGGTGTTCTTTTTACGGAAAAGTTTGGAGAAATTATCTCAGATAATTTGTACGATTATCTGAGAGATGATTTACATATAAGCGTTCTTTGCCTGACTAAGAAGAGCACTATAGTATTAGTAGTAGCTGCTGAAAATAAGGATGTATTAGAGTATATCAATTTTTTTGCGAAACAGTATAAATCGCAGGGTGCTGCAACTATGGATGAAAGCAATTGATTATTTCTATGTAACGCACCAATAAGAATAGTGGTGGTCTCTTAAATCAAGTCACAGAATTTATCGAAGAGCGACAAGCGGGCTACGCCGATACCATGCAGAAACTTTCTGAAAAGCACCCAATTACTGGTGCGATACTTGGAGTGGTTGATCCTTCTTTGGATGCGGTTGAATCTGCAAAAGAATTGATTAATGGGAATTTTACTGCTGCTGGAATTGCAGCAACTAATGCTGCATGTAAAGGAAAATGTAATGTTGTAGAAGTTCTTATTCCTGATAAAGTTGCAGATGCAGTCAAAAATGCTTTAGGAAGGAATAAGCCTCAGGGAAATGGAACCTTGACAACGGATGGAAGCAATAATGCTTTGGCTGACATACGAAATAGTCGAAGAGCTCCCACTGAAAATCAAACTCTGGATACGTCTCAAACTGATAGAGAATTTTTTAATAATTTGCAGCGTTCCAAAGATGTAGGTCAATCTAAACCTAGAACATTTTGGCAAAAAGTTTTGGAGTTTGGAAGAGCTCTAATTGATGATGGAAATAAATTAACGCCTAAGGATTGATTTATGTTTGGTATTTTTAACAGAATAAAAGCAGCTAAAAATTGGGTAGTATGTTTGGAGCTTTCTTCTAAAAAAAGATACCAAGACGGCCTTGATTTACTTGAAATAGTTAATAAACAAGGTCTTTATAATATTGAGACATTGCTCTTAAAAATATTTTTTTTGACTTCTTTAGAGCAGGTTGAAAGTGTTAAACAAGAATTTGATTATTTTTTTGAGAGTATCTGGAATCAGGCTAACTATAGTAAAGATGAAAAATATTACATGGCAGCCTACGCGGCTTGGTGTGGAAATTCACTAAATGAGAAATGCATAAAAGATAAATATCTAAAATATTTAGCCTTTGACAATTACAATTTGAAAAATGTTAGAAATGCTTTGAAAATGAATTTTCCTTTGCGAGTTGACCCTAGATTCAAAAAATAAAACCAGGCCCGTAGGTTGGGGTGGTTAACCCCAACAACTTACTCTGCATACAATCGGAATATTGTAGATAGATGAAATCTCAATAATTAGGTTTCATTTATCACTCTCTAATGGTTCGTCAATCATCACTAATAGAGCTTTCTATGAATACGAAAAATAAAATACTCATTATTGCAACATTCATGTTTTCGAGTTTTGTCTTTGCCGTAAATCTTTTCAACGACCCACTATATCCTGACCAATGGAATTTAAACGGAGATGGTTTTTTAGAAGGTGGCGACTTCGACATCGGATTTGAAGAATTTAAACAGTCAAACATCATAGAAACCGAAGAAACTGTGACCGTGATTTTTAGCAATGGAGTTGACGTGTCGCACGTAGATATCAAAAACTCCCTTTGGGTCAACCCTGATGAAATTCCTGGCAATAATATTGATGATGACCTTAACGGATATGTAGACGATGTTAATGGTATAAATGCAAATTTACTAAATGGCGAATTGTTTGATATTACCGGTATAGGAACCGCTGTTACTTCTATTATTGCTGCAGAACAAGACAATAACGCCGGCATTTCAGGCATATCTAAAACTTCAAAAATCGCCAACTGTAAATATAGTACTCTTGACGTTGAAAACGCTCTGTTTTTTTACGAAGCTCTTTCGAACTGTGTTGACTATGTTCTTGATCTCAAGAACAATAAAAACAAAATTATATCGTCCGTGGTAATCGATTTTGGACTTCCTGACTCTGTTGATTTCGTTTACGATATCCAGCTGATAAAACCATATTTTGAGAAACTTAAAGACAATGGGATATTGGTAATTGCACCAGCTTCGTTTATCGTTGCAAATAATATGGATAGACATATTGAATTTCCCTATGGCTATTTGTTAGATAATGTAATTCTTGTTGGTGGAGTAGATATCAATGGATACTTAGATAGTGCAAGAGGAGAGAACAGCATAAGTACACTGGCTCCCAGTAATTGGATTACAGCTGCATCTTCCCTAGGGCGATTAGAGTCAGGTGATAATAATGCTGGGAGCTTCGAGCAAGCTGATATTGCTCAAGAGCAAATGACAAACGTTTCGGTATCCTCACTAAATTTCACCACTGGACAAGAGTCTTGGATGTTTGAGATAGGGGAAGAAGACTCGAGATTAGAGTTAAACTCTGTTGATCTGTCGGCGTTCAAAGATAAAGAAATTGTAATCACTTTTGATGGTTTAAACGCCACAAATTATGCCTATGATATTGATTTTTTTGACCTTGAACACCAAAGATGGGAATCACTATATTTTTTCACTGAAACGGGAAATGTTTGGCATGATATTTCGCTAAAAATTCTACTAGAAGAAAGAATGCATCAGTCGTTGTCAGATTTTAGGATTCGAATTGGTTTTCAAGGTTTTGCAAATCAAGACGCCGTGGCTTACATTGATCATATTGAAGTTTTCGACGCACTTACAGCGTCTACTGTGAGTAAATATACTTCTGTCCATGGACCGGTAATGGCTGCGGCTCAGATTGCTGGTATTGTTGCTGTACTAAAGTCGAGTACTAATTACGATAACTGGCAAATAAGAAATCTTATTACTGCATCAGGAGAGCTTGTTAACGGGGTAGAAGTCGAAGATGATACCCCTGAAATATCCCTTTCAAACAAAGTGACAAAACTCATCGGAGATAATGACAACGGTGTACTAAACTGCATCAACCAGAAAGTACAACGACGAATTTTCCCATCATCAGAGTTTTGGGTTCCACGAGTTATTGGAAAAACATTGATTATTAAGGGGCTGAAAATTGATTGCGCTGATAGTGATGGAAATATTAATATCTTTGACAGTCTAACGGGAAAGACTTATGTCTCTAGCGATGAAGGGTTAGAGTTTGATTCTTTTCCAAATGATGGGTACAACATTACTACGCTTCAATTAGAAGAAGTAGGGAAACATATCCTTAGTATCGTGTCAGATAGTGACCTTGTCGTATATGCATCTTATCCTTATCAATCACCCAAGAAAGAAGATGTTGTGTGGAGTGAGCTTGAGCATGGCACCGAATTCTACGGAAACGAAATGCCTTTTGCTATTAGATTTGGCGGTCTGGAACGCGGCCCTACTAACCTTTTGTTGCAATTTCCTAGTAACGGAACTCTTACTTTAGGAATAAGAACATCCGGAACAAGTGATGATCCAATAGATTCGTCCGGTGATACTAAGGAGCCTGCGAAGAAAGAACGTCGCGCGATAAACAGCGGCAACAAAATCGATTTTAAGAAAGTTGTGGAAGTGCCACCAGACTTCGATCCCAATTTTATTGCGAATGGTATCGCGGATGAAGATGAAGAGTTTGTCTCATATTTTCCATTTCTCTTTGTACCTACTGAGGAATTATACTATTTCGATAAGACAAATCACGTTTATGGTGAAGAGGGTAATAGAGTTGTTGTAGTGACTTTTACTGCAAGTACAAACCTTGGATCGGAGTTTTCTGGAAAGTTTCAATTTATATTTTTTGAAAAAAACTCAACTTTTGTGTATAGCTATAAGGATTTTTCTGACAATTTAATTTCCATTATTAGAAAACGTGGTGTTGCTATCGGTTTTGATTACGAACTGCTAATAGAAGATGAGTTTGAAAATGATGTGTCGTATGTTTTTAAAGAGGATGACGGAACAAATTCGATACCGAATTTAGTGGCGAATGAAATAGAAATTCGTCCATATGATGATACGAAGATTGACCTTAATAAGCTATATTCGGAGCCTGATGGAGACACATTGTTTTTCTCAACAGATATTTCTTTAGAGTTTATCAAGGTCGATCGGCTTGGAATACTGTCTTCAGAATTGTTTGATGAACTCAATGTTGGTGATGAAGTCACTTTCCATCTCGAAGTTACCGATGGAGAAGAAACTAGAACAGATCAAATTACTATGCGAGTTCTTGCACCATTTAATTCACCTCCAACGTTAGAAGTCGATGTAGTAACACTCGAAACTAGCGAAGAATTTTCCCTAGATTTAATGTCATATGTTTCAGATTCAGACGGCGATGAAGTTAGTATAGTGGGAAAAAACTTACCATATAACTTCGAAATCGATGAAGAAGGAAATTTAACGGCATTGTTAACAAAATCTGACTACCCCGTTTTGCAGGAGGAAATAGTCGTCGAACTCGACGATGGAGAAAATCTTGTCGAGAAAAGTATCGCTATCGAGTTGAACTATCGTAACCATAGCCCTGAACAAACATCAAATCTAAATGATGTTACTCTTTATGAGGGCGAAACTAAGACTATTCGGTTGGACACCAAGTTCGTAGACATTGATGGTGACTTTCTATCTTATGCTGTTGATGTTTCTTACGCAGCAGTGTCAACAGTTGATGATAGAGTAATATTGAACATTTTTGGAGAACGAGTCGGTGACGAGTTAATATCCATTTTTGTTACTGACAACGATGGTGGTGATATAGAAGCTCTTCTTAGCGTGCGCGTTACTTTGAGACCTGTTGAAGAGCCGGAAGAACTTGAAGAAGAGTCGAGTGGTGGAGGTGTGATTAATTTATACATGTTTACCCTACTCTTACTCGCATTTGCTTTTCGATTGAGCAAGAGGAAAAAGGGTCACGCGCATTAGGCAAGAAGATCTCGGGGTCAGATTGATACTCCCTAAGTTTATCGAACACCATTATTAGGCTACATTCATACTCTCATAAACCAAAGGTGCTTGGCAGTTTAGATATGAATGTCGCCGTTTTCGATTGTAAAAAATCTCAATATATTTGAAAACGGATTGTTTTGCTTCGGCTCGAGTTTGGTATTTTTCTCCGTAAACTAGTTCAGTTTTAAGTGAATGAAAAAAGCTTTCTGCGACGGCATTGTCGTGACATTCACCTTTACGACTCATACTACAAACCATGCCATAATCTAGTAGCGTTTGATGGTAGGCGTTCGCTGTGTATTGGCTGCCTTGGTCGGAGTGAACCAACACAGGCGAGTCAACTACTCGATGTTCAACGAGAAATCGGGGTCAGATACTGTCTTAAAAATCAACTAAAATGAATGGATTTTAAGACAGTTCCTCTGCTCATACAGATTTACGCCGCTGCTTGATAATTTATATCGTACTCTTTTTCTGATTTTAAAACGCCATAGGAGAGAACTAACA
>CAJQOL010000212.1 GCA_905479925.1 uncultured Kangiellaceae bacterium
AATTCAAATGTGACCAGCTAGTTAGTTGCAGCAGGTCGCCGTTTCGTGCCGGCGTATCTGAATATCTAGAGCCTGTGATGTTAAGTTAGTGGTCTTAAGTTAGTAGTCTTAAGTTAGTAGTCTTAAGTTAGTAGTCTTAAGTTAGTAGTCTTAAGTTAGCAGTCTTAAGTTAGTAGTCTTAAGTTAGTAGTCTTAAGTTAGTAGTCTTAAGTTAGTGGTCTTAAGTTAGTGGTCTTAAGTTAGTGGTCTTAAGTTAGTGGTCTTAAGTTAATGGTCTTAAGTTAGTGGTCTTAAGTTAATGACTATCAAGACAAACTTGTTAAGTAATAGCGAGCTATTATCAATAAGTTTAACGCTGAAAAGTGCTAAATGAACATTGCTGGCAAGGTTAACTTATCCCGAGATCAGGTAATTTAGCTTGAACGTCTCATTAACCAAAAAGCAAAACCTGCAAAAACAATGAGCGGGAAAAAAGCGCCAAGGAATGGCGACACCCCATAAATAAGACTGATTGGTCCAAAAGATTGTTTGACTAAGTGAAAACCAAAACCTAACAATACCCCAGTAAGTACTCTTGCCCCCATTGACACATCGCGCATAGGTCCAAAAACAAAACTTGCGGCAAGCATCATCATCACCGCAATTGATACTGGCAATAATACCTTTTGCCACGCCGCCAGCTCGACTTCACTAGCGTCCAGCGCATTTCCAGAAAGGTACTGTTGATACCTGACTAAACCTAAAATATTGAGGGTTTCCGGCTTAAGGGTCAAAGTATCTATATTGTCTTCATCGATGGGGTTTTCCCAAAGCCGCTGTAAACGGTGTGATTTAGTTAAACTGTTTGCCTGGAATAACGTCTCTCTAACATCAAATAGAAACCATTGGTTATCAATGACTCGCGCGGAGCTAGCTTCGGTAAGTTTTTCTAGCTGATAATCACTCGCCAACTGATAAATAGCAATTCCAAGCATTTCACCACTTTTGTGAATACTGGCAATATGAATGATTTGATTGTCACGTTTAGCCCACAACCCACTAGCACTTCGCGAGATTTTTCCATCACTTAATGCTGCGGTTCTTAGTTGTTGTGCCGACTTACTTGCTACCGGCGCGATCACTTCGCTTAGTAACAGGACTCCAACCATCAGAATTAACGATGCTTTTAGGGTAGAACCAGCGATTCGCCAGGTGGTTATTCCAGCGGAGCGCATCACCGTTAGCTCGTTATTTGCCGCCAAAATACCTAGGCCAAATAGGCTACCAATTAAAACCCCCATAGGAAATAGCTCTAAAACCTTTTGCGGAAGCATTAAGCCGACAAAAAGCAAAGCGTCGGCAAGCTCATAACTTCCTTTACCTATTGCATTAGACTCTTCAAGTAGACTAAATATGGCCCTAAGCATTATTAATAGGAAAAGTATCAGCAAACTAGCGGATATTACATGCCGTGCAATGTAGCGATCTAATAAACTAAACATCTAGCTAACCTTTGCCGACTTAGCGGCGGCGTTTCGCTTAACCGCTCTATTTTTAGGGCGATACAGCCAATAAATAAACAACGCCATACCAGCATGAATCCACCAAAAGCCTAACTCACCGGGAATTCGGTCCGCTTCAATCATTTTGCGCGAGTACATCATTAACAAGACATAAATTAAATAAATCATTATCGAGGGTAACAATCGCGAAAATTTGCCTTGCCGAGGCCGAGTTCTAGCCAACGGAACCGCCAATAGACAAACCAGAGGAATTGATATTGGAGCCGCCAAACGCCAATGTATCTCAGCCCAACTCTTACCGGATAAAGACCTTAACAGTTCAATGGTTGAGGTCGATTTTGCGCGTTCTTTTACTTCAATATCATCATCTTGAACGATTCGAGTATAGGTTGATTCAAAATTAGTTAATTGCCATTGGTCTGATTGTTGGTTGTAGTCACCAAGTTGACCGTTTTCCAAAACAAGGTAACTCACGCCGGTTTCTTCATCTTCCCAATGTCGACCAGTTTTTGCGGTTTGAATTTTGAGTTCTGTATGGAAAGAAGGCACTTCAGTTGCTAACGACTGCCCTAGCGATTGCCCTAATGAATCACCTAACAATGTCCCTTGCGGCGCGGCTTCAATGTTTTGATTCTCCAGTTCATTATCGTTTGAGACAGGTTTAGAATCCTTAACCTGCTGTCGTGAGACGGAAAAAACACCGGTTATTTGCCCATCTTCGCTTTTAGATTCAACGAAAACGATCCCATCTTTATTACTATTTTCTCTAAAGCGGCCCGCTGAAAAAATACCTAACTTAGCTTGGGCCGCTTGCTCAGCCATCAAAATTGAACTTTGAGAAGCTGCCCACGGGGTCAAAAAGGTAGATAAAAGTCCCGCCACCACCGCAAGCGACAAAGCTGCAGGCATTAAAATCTTAGCCAAATCTTTTTGACCAAGCCCTAAACCGTGCACAACCACTAACTCATTATCGGAATATAACCGCCCAAAGGTCAGTAAAATCGCTAAAAAGAACGACAAAGGAATCAAAAACCCAGCCACAGAAGGTATTTGCAGGGCCAAAAGTGAAAATACTGCGCCCGCCGAAATGGTGCCATCGACTGCGAGTTGGATATATTTTACGAATCTAGAGCTAACAAATATCAGAATGAGTACTAATAGTATGGCGCCAGTCGCTTTATAAATATCCCTGTTGATATAGTTTTTTAATATCAAGTATTAAACCTTGCGTGAGGTTACCAAAATTAGTATCCATAATGGATTGGTTCATTTTTAACCATTAAAAACCGAAAGAAAAGTGCGAGTTTTACTTAATTATTCGGCTTCTTTCGGTTAAACTCTGATTTTAACTAGTTTACTATTTTACTCTTTGTTTATAATCGCTATTTTAGCATTGCTTATCGATAAGAATAAACCTCGGCCGGTAACAATAACTAAAATAGACAACGAATAATTTAAGGTCATTTGAATGGAATTTAATGTAAAGAGCGGCAACCCTGAAAAACAACGCAGCGCATGCGTGGTAATTGGCGTATTTGATTCACGTAAGCTCTCTCAAGCTGGTGAACAAATTGACGAAGTTAGCGAAGGTTATTTAAGTAACCTATTACGCCGCGGCGATATGGAAGGCAAACTAGGCCAAGCCTTATTATTGCATAATGTTCCTAACACCCTTTCCGACCGTGTTTTGTTAATTGGATGTGGCAAAGAAAGAGATTTTAGTGACAAGCAATATCATGCGGTTATTTCTAAAGCGATTACCACTTTGAACGAAACCGGTTCAATGGATGCCGTTTGTTTTCTTAGTGAATTGAACGTAAAAGGCAGAGATACTCACTGGAAAGTTCGCCATGCTGTTGAGTCAACCCAAGATTCTCTTTATTCATTTGACCAATTTAAAAGTAAGTCAGAAAGTGCTCGTCGCCCAGTTAGACGTTTAGTTTTTAATGTCACTACTCGTAAAGAGCTTACAATTGGCGAACAAGCGATTGCTGAAGGCGTTGCTATTTCTAAAGGAGCTCACGTCGCTCGAGATTTGGCGAATCTTCCACCGAACATTGCAAACCCTAGCTACATTGCTGAACAAGCCAAAATGCTCAGTATTGAAAACGACAAAATTGAGTGCTTAATTCTTGATGAGAAAGAATTAAAGGAAATGGGCATGGGCGCTTTTACCGCAGTAACCCAAGGTTCAGATACCTCAGGCAAACTCATTGTATTAAATTACAAAGGTGCCCCTGAAGAGCAAAAACCAATCGTATTGGTTGGTAAAGGTATTACCTTTGACAGCGGCGGTATTTCTCTCAAGCCCGGTGAAAGAATGGATGAGATGAAATATGATATGGGCGGTGCTGCGGGTGTTTTCGGCGGTTTTGTTGCTGCCACGGAAATGCAGCTTGAAGTAAACCTAATTATGGTAATAGCTGCAGCGGAAAACATGCCCGGCGGTGGTGCTTGTCGTCCTGGAGATATCGTTAAAACGTTATCAGGTCAAACTGTAGAAATATTAAATACCGATGCCGAGGGCCGTTTGGTTCTTTGTGATGCATTAACCTATGTAGAACGTTTTAATCCTGATGTGGTCATTGACGTGGCAACTTTAACCGGAGCATGTGTCGTAGCATTAGGTGATCAAGCTTCCGGATTGATGAGTAACCATAACCCGTTAGCACACGAACTCCTTAATGCCGGAGAGTTATGCGGCGACAGAGCTTGGCGTTTACCTTTATGGGATGAGTATCAAGAGCAACTTGAATCAAACTTTGCTGACATGAGTAACCTGGGCGGCAAAGGTGCAGGAACGATTACTGCAGCCTGTTTCTTATCGCGTTTTGCAAAAAAATATCACTGGGCTCATTTAGATATTGCCGGTACAGCCTGGAAATCAGGTAAAAGCAAAGGGGCAACCGGCCGACCAGTACCATTGCTTACTCAATATATTCTAGGGCGGGTAAACGCTTAATTATTTTAAAACCGTTGTACTCTTTATCCCTAAGGTTGCAACGGTTCCTATTTGAAGCCTTGTTATGACTCAGATTGAATTTTATTCGGTAGAAGACGAGCACAATCGTTTGCCCTTTAGTCACCTTACGGAAGTCGTAAAGCGCGGCTATCGAAAAGGTCAGAAAATTTTCATTCATGCTGAAAATAAATCCTTAGCGGAAAAAATTGACGAAATCCTTTGGACTCATGATGCAAAGAGTTTCTTACCGCACCAATTAGTTGGAGAAGATGAAAATACCAAGCCACCGATCGAAATTGGCTTTGGTCAAAAACCAACTATTCATCCGGATATTTTGATCAATTTATCCCATGAAGTACCATTGTTTTTTAGTCAGTTCAAATGGGTATTTGAATACGCCTACGGCGACGAAGAAACCAAAGAAAAAGCACGCGAGCGGTTTAAATTTTATCGCCAGCGCGGATACCCGTTAAACCATCGAAAAATAGCTTAAACCAACTAGCCGGTTAAAATTACTAGTAAACCAATAATGCAGTAATCGACCCTTTAGCGACTTGAAACTTACAACTTACAACTTACAACTTACAACTTACAACTTACAACTTACAAATAATTGTTTGCCGATAGCATAACAACTTAATGATAAAGAGAAAAAATGGATACGTCATATAATCCCGAGAACATCGAACAAAAGTGGTACAAACAATGGGAAAGCCAAGGTAACTTCAAGCCTTCTGGCACTGGAAATCCTTACTGTATCTTGATTCCACCTCCTAATGTTACCGGAAGCCTGCACATGGGCCATGCCTTTCAACACACCATTATGGATGCGTTAACACGATATCATCGTATGAAAGGTGATGATACCCTTTGGCAATGTGGCAGTGATCACGCGGGTATCGCGACTCAAATGGTTGTTGAGCGACAGCTGGACGCACAAGGAAAAAAACGAACGGACTTTACCCGTGATGAATTTGTCAAAAAAGTTTGGGACTGGAAAAATACATCCGGTGGAACCATTTCCGCTCAAATGAGACGGCTTGGCGACTCTCCCGATTGGGACCGCGAAGCGTTTACCATGGATGAAAATTTGTCTAAGGCGGTTCAACAAGTTTTTATTGAGCTCTACAAAGATAAAACCATTTATCGCGGTAAACGATTAGTAAACTGGGATCCAAAGTTTCAATCCGCCATTTCTGATTTGGAAGTTGAAAACCATGATGAGAAAGGTTACATGTGGCACTTCCGCTATCCGCTGGCTGACGGTCAGACCACAAAAGACGGTCTTGACTACTTAGTGGTAGCCACCACAAGACCAGAAACAATGCTTGGTGATTCTGCTGTTGCGGTTGACCCAAATGATGAACGTTACCAAGACCTTGTTGGTAAATTTATCGACCTTCCTATTGTTAATCGACGCATTCCTATTATTGCCGATGATTATGTCGACAGCGAATTCGGTACGGGTTGTGTAAAGATTACTCCTGCCCATGACTTTAATGATTATGAAGTAGGGAAACGCCATCAACTTCCACTGATTAGTGTATTTGGTCCAACAGCAAAGATACTAACAAATGCTGAAGTTTATAAGTTTGGTGGGCAACCCATAGAATACTTTCCAAACAATATACCAGCTCGTTACGCAGAACAAGACAGGTTTGATGCACGAAAGCTAATTGTCGAAGAATTTGAACAGCTTTCGCTGCTAGAAAAAATTGAAGACCATGCATTGATGGTTCCTCGCGGAGACCGAAGTAATGACATTATCGAACCATTACTGACTGACCAATGGTACGTTGCAACTGAATCGCTAGCGAAACCAGCCATTGATGCAGTAAAGAACGGCGACATTAAATTCGTTCCTGAAAACTGGGACAAAACTTATTTTCACTGGATGGATAATATTCAAGACTGGTGTATTAGCCGTCAGTTGTGGTGGGGACATCGGATCCCCGCTTGGTATGATGAAGAAGGTAACGTCTATGTAGCCGCCAGTGAAGAACAAGCGCGAGCGGAAAATAACTTACCTGATAGTTTAGAACTTAAACAGGACGAAGATGTCCTTGATACCTGGTTTTCATCGGCGCTTTGGCCATTTGCTACTATGGGATGGCCGCAAGAAACGCCCGAGTTAGAAAGCTATGTCCCTTCTAGTGTATTGGTCACAGGGTTTGACATCATATTCTTCTGGGTAGCAAGAATGATAATGATGACACTTAAGTTCACCGGTAAAGTCCCTTTTAAGGAAATTTATATTACCGGACTTATTAGAGATGAAAATGGCGATAAGATGTCAAAATCAAAAGGTAACGTATTAGACCCTATTGATTTAATTGATGGCATTGAATTGGAGCCACTAGTTTCTAAAAGAACCACTGGATTAATGAATCCAAAAGCTCAGAAAAAAATTGAAAAAAATACACGTAAACAGTTTCCTGATGGCATAGGCGCCTACGGTACTGACGCATTGCGTATGACATTTTGTGCATTAGCGTCAACCAGCCGAGACATCAATTTTGACCTTGGTCGTGTTGAAGGCTATAAGAACTATTGCAACAAATTATGGAATGCCGCTCGTTATGTAATGATGAATACTGAAGGCAAGGACTGTGGACAATCCGCTAATAATGCTGATGACAAACGTATGGAATTAAGCATAGCCGACAAATGGATCATCGGACGGTTTAATCAAACTCTAGAGGCGTTTGAAACGCATACCAAAGACTATCGTTTTGACCTTGCCACCCAAGCGCTGTTTCAGTTTAGTAAGAATGATTATTGTGATTGGTATTTAGAGCTATCAAAACCCGTTTTAACGAGTGAAGAATCAACTGAACAACAAAAAATTGGTACCCGACACACCTTGGTTAATGTTTTGGAATCAATGATGAGATTGTTGCATCCGATGATGCCTTTTGTAACGGAAGAAATCTGGCAAAAAGTTAAACCTTTGGTTAACCCTCAAAGTGAATCAATTATGCTCGCTAGTTTCCCCGAGTATGATAAAGATTCCGTTGACGAGAATGTAATCAGCGACTTAACTTGGATTCAAAACATCATTACAGGTATTAGAAATATTCGTGGTGAACTCAACATTTCGCCTTCAAAACCTATCAATGTTTTGATTAATAATTATCAAACCATTGACTCCGAGCGATTAGCGACCTATACCAGTTTTATTTCATCTTTAGCGCGTTTGGATTCTATTCGTTTAATTGAGTCTGGCGAAAAAATTCCTGCATCGTCAACAGCACTATCGGGGACATTAGAAATTTTAGTGCCGGTCGCCGGTTTAATTGACATAGAAGCTGAGGTTAACCGACTTCAAAAAGAAATCGATAAGCTAAACGGTGAGACAAAGCGATTAAGTGGCAAGCTAGGCAATGAACGTTTTGTTGCAAACGCTCCGGCTGAAATCGTTGCAAAAGAAAAGCAAAAATTAGACGCTGCGGAAAAAGCACTAGTCAAATTGGAAGAGCAAAAAAAGGAACTAGCAAGCTTATAGTTGCCATGCAAAAAAGGAACCTGTTGCACCTGGCTCAAATTGACTAATTCAATCAATTGAGCCTCGTACATTTCTGTTAACTCCAGAAGCAATTAGAAGTTAACCCTTAAGCCCGTTCGAACTATACGGTAAGAAAGCGATGGTTTTTTGCGCTCCTTTTATGCAAAAGACTACCGATTCAATTTTTTCTTCAGTAATTTATTAGAGCGCGCTTGAATTACGATAAGCTTTATTCAATGCTTGGGTAATAAAATCGATAATCTGAACCATCATGTAGCATGGCAAAGTTAGATTTAATACTGGTGGTTGGCATATTAGTAACTCGTAGCTCTGCAATTGAATTATTGAATCCCCACTCATAATCAGAACTATCGACATTAAAAGCAAACTGATAAATTGTATCTACAGTTCCTGTTTTACCGGTGTATAATCGGTAAATTTCCCCATCAAATAACATTGCCCAGCGACTTAGATCGGCATCAGATGGCGCTAGAGTTATAGATAATACAGGAGTAGAATTATGACCATATTCATAAGCTCCACTGACTGGATTAAACCCAAACTGATATATCTTTGAATTATTATTCAAACTTTTCATATAAAGGCGATAAGTTGCACCGTCATGAAGCATCGCAAAGCTATTTGCATCGGTGTCTGATGGCATGCCTGTGATTTTTAACTCTGGAATAGCGTCTAGCCCAAATTCATACTTCTGTGAAGTAGCGTTATAGCTAAACTGATAAATAGTGTCCGAACTTCCTTTCTTAAAAAAATACAATCTATACTTTACTCCATCATGAAGTATTGCATAACGTGAGTAATCGGTATCTGCGGGTGCATTTATAAACGGAATATTTGGAGTTGAATTAAAAGCAAAGCGGTAAACACTCCCCCCTGAATATCCAGCTTGATTCAATGACGCGGGATGTTTTTCCGTAGCTGTATCGGAAGCTCCTCCGCAAGACGTTATAGATAAAAAAGGCAAAAGTAAAAGTACTCTAGCCCATATAGTAAGTTTAATCATGCACTCCTCTCTTTTAGATTCAATATAAGGCCTTTTAAGTTGCTATTGGTTCTGGTTTTAACCTTCACAGTCCTAACCACAATTTGCTGCACATCGTTCGACGTCATTGAGTGGCAATATCAACTAACACTCAGCAGAAAAAGAAACTATATATCCGTTCAAAATTTCCCTATCCCTATTTAGTTAGTCGTTTCATTAACCACTACCTATTGCTCTATATCTTTTGATTTAAAGCAAACCTCTACGTAAAACTCACCAACCTCAGTGCTAAACGGAACAACCACGACGGTGCCATTAAAACCGACGTGAGAAATAGTTTGTCCACTCCCTTTAATCACCGTTGGTGTATCCATACCAAAACTAAATCCCTTTTCGTCTAAAAGACCTTTAGCATTTCCGGTAACCATGTTGGTTAATTCACCGACTAGGTCAACAATATCTGAATCAATAGAATCAAACTTTTCATTAAACATATTTTCAGCGATGTGTAAAATTACTGGCTGGGGAAAAGATAAAACAAGACTGCCCTGGGTGCGTGGTGAAGACAGCGGGATGAAACCGGTAATGTCCGCGGGTGGTAAATCTTTGTTTATTAAATTGGGAGTATCAGTGCTTGGCTCTATCCGTGCCATGGTCACTAAAACCTTAGACATTGAATCGATAAACGGTTGAACAAACTGATTTTTCAATTACTTACTTCCTTTGTTATTAGCCTGACTAAATTACTGGAAAATTTAACGCAATTGAGACAAGCTTTTATAACCCATCGCATGCCCAATAGAACTAGTCCTCCATGTTCGGGGAAGCTACCCTCATGACCTCTTCGATGGTTGTTTTCCCTTCGGCAACTTTTTGTGCGCCGCTATTTCGAAGTAAAACCATACCATTCTTTATGGCTTGCTCTCTGATCGGCGCGACTTCACCGCCTTGAGTAGTAGCCTTTTTGATCCCTTGGTCAACCTTCAACAACTCGTAAATGCCTTGACGCCCTAAATAACCTGATTGCCGGCACTCGTCACAGCCCTTAGGCTCAAACATTAGCTTAGGAGCGGGTAGCTCAAAACCTACCGTTAATTCTTCCCATGCTTCCAGATTAGGTTCAATAGCATGTTTGCAATGGGGGCAAAGAGTCCTTATCAAGCGCTGAGCCATTACTCCAAGCAATGTTGCATTAAGCAAATAAGCTGGTACGCCAATATCCTGAAGTCTAGTAATGGCTGATGAGGCGTCATTAGTATGTAGCGTAGAAATTACTAAATGCCCCGTCAAAGAAGCTTGGATAGCGATTTCAGCGGTTTCTTTATCACGAATCTCACCGATCATAATGATATCGGGATCTTGTCTTAGCAATGAACGAACACCACTCGCAAAGTCGACACCAATATCATGGTGAACTTGCATTTGATTAAATGCCGGTTCAACCATTTCGATAGGATCTTCAATTGTACAAACGTTCACTTGTGGCGTAGCTAGCAGCTTAAGTGTCGTATAGAGAGTCGTTGTTTTACCAGAACCAGTCGGACCGGTCAGTAATACGATACCGGTAGGTTGTCGAGTTAGCTCCAACCAACCCTTTTCGGTTTTATTGTCTAAACCTAGTTGATTAAAATCTCGTAACAAGACCGTCGGGTCAAAAATTCTCGCTACCAATTTTTCACCAAAGGCCGTTGGCATCGTAGAAAGACGAAGTTCAATTTCTAACCCGTCGGGTGTTTTGGTTTTAATTCGACCATCTAACGGTTTACGACGCTCTGCGACATCCATTCGACCTAAAATTTTGAATCTCGCTACCACCGCGGCTGATATATTCGCAGGTAATTTGTAAACACTGTGCAATACGCCGTCTATTCTTAAACGAATATTGCCGGTATCTCGGCGAGGCTCAATATGAATATCACTGGCGCGCTCTTTAAACGCGTATTGCAATAACCAGTCTACAATTTGAACCACATGCTGATCATTAGCATCTAGCTCTCCAACATTACCGACTTCTAACAACTGCTCTAAATTAGAAACCTTTACATCTTGCAGGTTCTCACCAGATGCCCCTTTTATCGAACGACTTAACGTATACAGTTCTCGCTGCAAACGTTTTATTGTTTCTGGGTTAGCAATTACCGGTTGCACTTTCTTGCGTAAGATCTGCTCTAAACCGGGCACCCAATCTAAAACCTCAGGCTCTAGAACGGCAACCAAAACGCTATCGTGAGTAACCTCACAGGCTAAAATATGATGCCTGGTAGAAAAAGCCTTAGACATTACCGCAGTAACTGCGTCCACATCAATCTTCAATGGGTCGAGTCTTACGTATGGGAGTTTATGCTGAAGAGCAAACTGCTCGGAAAGTATTTCAGCGTTTAAAACCTTATTGCGTAGCTTAGCCGAAGGCAGTTTTAATTGCGCAAGCTGATTAACGGGATGACCCGCAATCTGTTTTTGCTTGATAGATTTACTAGCAAACAGGGATTGCTCAGGCGTGATGACCGATGATTTTTCCAGTTCACTTAAGAACCGAATGATGTCGGTTTTACGATTAGCGGTCGCCTGCATAATTGCCTTAAATTTAGATAATCTAGTCTAAAGTGTATATTAAAAATCTTAAAAATCAAATAGTTAAACAAAAAATGCGGTAACTATCACAGGCTTTTATCAAACTAGCGATTTTTTTTAATTATAGTGATCAAATGTCTAACTTAAGCGCGGCGTGGGCATTGACGGTGGTCTGTTTGGCAACGGTTGCTGCGGACTCATTTCTTAAGGTAACAATGCTTCTAAAATTATCAAACAAATGCAAAGGTGTATTATGTTCTTGTTTACAGGTTAACGGAGGCATATCCGGCGCATCGGTTTCGAGAACTATTGATTCAATTGGTAGGTTAGCAGCCAGTCGGTGGAGTTTAGCTGCTCGTGGATAAGTCATTGCGCCGCCAAACCCTAATTTAAACCCTAAATCACTGTATTTTTGCGCTTGGTGCTCACTGCCATTAAACGCATGACAAATACCGCCTTCCTTAAATTCTAGCTGAGTGAGAATTTTAAGCATTTCATCGTGGGCTTTTCTAACATGCAGTACAACAGGCAATTGAGCGGCCTTAGCAATACTTACCTGGGCAACGGCAAAATGAGTTTGCATCATTCGGTTACTATCAGCATGGTAATAGTCTAGACCTATCTCGCCAATAGCTGCGATAGGCCCTACTGACAGGGCCATTTCTAAATCGTGGAGGTGACTTTTCTTATGATGATCAACAAATAGCGGGTGTAGTCCCAGCGCGGTATGACATATCCCATGGGTAGCGGTAATTTGGCGAATTGCTCGCCAACCTTCTCGTTTAACACCCGGAATAAGGATTCCAGAAATCCCGACTTCTTCAGCTTTTGCAATTAGTTTATCGACATTGCCACTAAATTGGGGGAAATCCAAATGGCAATGTGTGTCAAATAACGTTATTTTGTTGTCCATTCAATACCTGCAAAAACAGAGTTTGATCAATCCAGAACCGCTTTTCAATCACTTGGCTCAAAAGCTAAACTGAATAATAATCAATTATTTAGGAATTAAACAGACTTTTTTAATGTTCTCTGGTTTGTTTGAATTGAATTTCCGGCCAACGCTCTTGAATTAGATTCAAATTTACTCGAGTTGGGGCTAAATAAGTCAAGTTCTCACCGCCGTCTACCGATAGATTATCCATAGCTTTGGCTTTAAATTGTTCAAGCATTTTTTCATCATCGCATTCAACCCAGCGAGCGGTGTTCACTGCAACAGGCTCATAAATACACTCTACCTTGTATTCATTTTTGAGACGATGCGCAACAACATCAAATTGCAATACCCCAACAGCCCCCAACACTAAATCATTGGAGTTCATAGGCCTAAATACTTGAGTGGCCCCCTCCTCCGAAAGCTGAATTAGGCCTTTTAAAAGCGCCTTGTTTTTTAGCGGATCGGCCAACCGAACTCGTCTAAATAGCTCCGGCGCAAAGTTAGGTATGCCGGTAAATTTAACCAATTCACCCTCAGTAAAGGAATCACCTATTTGAATCGTCCCGTGATTATGCAAACCAATAATATCACCCGCAAAGGCCTCATCGAGATTAGCACGATCACCGGCTAAGAAAGTTACCGCATTAGAAACAACAACGTCTCGATTAAGCCGCACATGCTTCATTTTCATACCCTTTGAGTACTTGCCTGAGCAAATACGCATAAATGCAATTCTATCTCTGTGCGCAGGGTCCATGTTTGCTTGAATCTTAAAAATAAACCCAGAGAAAGCTTCCTCTGCAGGTTCTATTTTTCTTTGATCAGTAGCCCGACTTAAGGGCGCTGGTGCCCACTCTACAAAACCATCCAGCATTTGGGTAACACCAAAATTACCAAGAGCAGTACCAAAATAAACAGGGCTTAACTCACCTTTTAAGAATAACTCTAAGTCAAATTCATGGGACGCTCCTACAACAAGCTCCAACTCTTCTCGTAAATCATCCGCTAAAGAACCAATAGCTTCGTCCAACTCTGGATTATTAAGTCCTTGTATACATCTCTCTTCCTGAATGGTGTGACCCATTCCTGTGGAATAAAGGTAAATCTTGTCCTCAAGTAAGTGATAAACACCTTTGAACTGTTTTCCCATACCAATTGGCCAGGTAATTGGTGCACACTTTATATTTAGAACTTCTTCAACTTCGTCCATTAATTCAATGGGATCTTTTATATCCCTATCCAGCTTATTCATGAAGGTGACAATAGGTGTATCTCTTAAGCGACATACTTCCATGAGTTTAATGGTTCGTTGCTCGACACCTTTACTGCTATCAATAACCATTAACGCTGAGTCAACCGCAGTCAAAGTTCGATAAGTATCTTCTGAAAAGTCTTCATGCCCTGGAGTATCCAGTAAGTTCACTATACGGTCGTTGTAAGGAAACTGCATGACCGAGGTCGTCACGGAAATGCCACGTTCTTTTTCCATTTCCATCCAGTCAGAGGTTGCGTGTTTACCCGACTTTTTACCTTTAACCGTTCCCGCCTCTTGGATCTTACGGCCCAATAGTAGCAATTTCTCAGTAATGGTTGTTTTACCGGCATCGGGATGGGAAATGATTGCAAAAGTACGGCGCTTGTTAACTTCTTTGCTCACGGAAAGTCCTTAGATAAAGATTAGCCGCCAATTATCCCCAAATTCGCGATGCAACTCAATCTAAACCGCCTGTAAATAGGCGAGGAAAGTGTTTTTTGTCGATAATTTGCGGAGTCATTTTTGGAAAACTGTTACTCGAATGTTAAAGAGTTAAGCTCATCACTTTCGCATCTTCTTGACCTGAATGAGACCGATAGTAATTTTTACGGATTGCTAAGGTCTCAAAATTGAAACCTTGATAAAGTTTGATAGCCGCATTATTAGATGCTCGCACTTCCAAGAAAATGGTTTTCGCGGATCCCTGTTTGGCTCTTTGTATTAAGAATTCCATCCATCGCCGGCCCAAACTTTGTCCGCGCATTTCCGGCAATAAACAAACATTGTGCAAATGCAATTCATCGAGAACTAGCTGATAAATCAAATGGCCAACAATATCCTCGTTCACGCACATAACAAAACACTGATATTTACCGTTAAAACACTCGGTGATCGCTTGTTCACTCCAAGGGTGAGGGTAACACGCCTTTTCGTTCTCTAAAATAACCTCTAGCATTGTTATGCTAGCCGGGCTAATCGTTGCTTTGGCGGTGTTTGTCATTTTTTAAAACGATTATTTGGTGTGACTATTGATGAAATATTGAGTAACTTGGAAGAGGTCATCAAGGGCTAACGGCTTCAATGCAGGGGTTTCAATCAAAGAGTATGGATGATAACTAACCAAGGCTTTACCATACTCCTGAAATGGAATTAGTTGCCCCCGCAGTTGTGCTATGGAGGTTTCTTGATTAGCAAGCTGGCAGACTGTTTCATCCCCCAAAACCAAAACTAGATCCGGTTTCTTTTTATTAAGTACTTCGGACATTTTAACACTTTCAGTGCTTAAACCGGCTTTCGAGAGGTGCCCTAAACTTATCGATAGATTAAACGACGAACGGTGCAAGAAGTGCAAAAGCGCATTAATATAATCCAACATAAACTGACTGGGCGAGTTTGGCTTTGCAAAACTACCCGCAGGTTGATCTACTTGATGTCGACAAATAATTAATAAGTTGCCATCTTGTTCACCGCTTTCAGGATAATGTTGCCAATTAACCATTTTTATATAATGCTGGGTCGAGAAAGCCAATCGCTTATCTTGTTCTTCAGTTATTTTTTGACGGACTTCATTTCCGTCGATTACTGAACTATTTTCTGGAGCCGATTGAACGGTATGTTCAGCCAGCGTAGTAGAATCTGATACGTCAGCTAGCTCTGGCCGCGGCTCTTGTTTTTGTTCATTGAGCGGTTGCACAGCGGTTTCGCTAAGAACCTGAGGATTATCAGATTGTTTAGATTGATAAGAGTCTTGAGAATGATTAACGTCTTGAGGTTGATGACCTTGTTGGTTTGGCGTACCCGCTTCATCAACTTCTGCAGGACTATTTGATTCGACTGCAAGCACATTTGACCGAGTCTGTTGTTTTGGCGGTTTTTCTGACTGTTTTTCCGACAGTTGTGCTCCTTGTTTCCTTAGGTGCTCAGCTGATTCTGAAGCAGGCTGTAAAGAGTCGTTATCAGCTAAATGGCTTGCATCCGATATCGAAGACTCTTTTTCATTTGACGCATCATGAGGCGTAATTTGCTGATTACGCCCAGTATTAGCATTTTCTTTGCTGGTTGCTGGGCCAACTTGACCATTATCTGAATCCGGCTGCAGAATTGATTTGGGAACCCAAGCGGTAACCGCCATAGCATCCAGGTAGGCAAGTCTCAACTCTTCCGATAGAGGATCAAATTGCTGATTATTACCACTCACAGGCGAGCTCCACAGTATTTACAATAGTCGGCATCAATATCGTGACCTTCTTCTCCGCAGTTTTGGCAAGCAACATTAGAAACCTCAGTTTTAAAAGCTCGAGCTAACTCCGCGGTATATATTCCAGTTGGTACAGCGATAATGGCATAACCCAATATCATTACCGTAGCGGCGATCATTTGGCCGATTTGAGTATGCGGAACAATATCCCCATAACCAACCGTCGTCAAAGTTATTATTGCCCAATAAACGGAGCGCGGGATACTTGTAAAGCCGTTTTCAGCGCCTTCAACCAGATACATAACCGAACCAAAAACGACAACAAAGATAAAAATAGAATAGAGGAAAATCGTGATCTTTTTGCGACTCGCCCTCAATGCAACCATTAAGGTGTTGGCCTCTCCTAAATACTCCGCCAGTTTAAATACCCTAAAAATCCGTAATACTCTTAATACCCTTATTACCAAGAAGGTCTCCGCACCAACATAATATAGGGCAATAAAACTGGGTAAAATTGAAATCAAATCAACCAAACCTAGCGCACTAAATGCGTACATCATCGGTTTACGAACGCTAATCAGTCGGAGAATGTACTCTATGGCGAACATAATAGTAAATGTCCACTCTATGATGTCTAAAACCCCACCATGCTCCGCCCGTATTGCTTCAACACTATCAAGCATTACGGCAATCACGCTGAGCGTGATGGCTAAGATCAAAGTAATATCAAAATACTTTCCCGCCGGAGTGTCAGCCTCGAAAATGACTTCGTGGATTTTTTCTCGCCACGGCGCCAGAGGTTCTCCTTGGCTATAACGTTTTACTTTTTTTATCATGTTAAACGGATTCCAACATAACGATAGCGCACTGTCATTCTTTAGACCTATTCAAAGTCATTCTACTGGTCTTCTTATTAGTCTTCATACCGGTCTTCATACTTGTCTTCAAACCAGTCATCTAAACTAGTCACTTATAATTAGCAATAGGCTGCCAACAGTCAATCGGCTAAAGACTAATGGTTTATAATGACAATGATAAATTATTTTGCGAGAGAATTCTGCTCTTTATGAGCTCAGCTAGTAAGCATACTGAACTAGGGGCAATAAATAAGCCATTTTAATTCATGCGTTGATTCAACCCATAAAAAAAAGGCCAAACACCTAAGTGTTTGGCCTAATCAATGAGCGCCAAAAGTGGCAGAGCTAAGAAAACCCGCTCTAAGCCGCAGCTTCCTCGGAACGTTCTAGGTTTTCGCTCACTTCACCTTTAATATATTCCTGAGAATAATCATCAACCTGAATAGCATCAAGTCTCGCTTCTTCAGCTTTTGTATAGAGTTCAGCTTCTTCTTGAGTAAATAGCTCCAACTTAACAGCCTGTTGAAGTGCGGACTCTAATCCGTCTTTCATATTGATCTGACCGGACTTTATAGCTTTACGTAATGTTTTTCCTGTCTCAGCAGCTGCTAATATTTGCTGAAATGCATCTTCTATTCGGCCAACAGGCTGGCTACTATCACCAATATAAATGTTTTTCGTTAGCCTATCTCGTAGCTCATTGTCGGATAACATGGCTTGAACAACCTTATGGTCAACTTTATCACTTGGCAGCCGGTAAGCATTTCCGAAAGGAAATATAATACGCTTTAGCATAATGCCTAACCACTTAGGTCTGAAGTTTTCCAAAAACTCGTTAAACGCCGTTTGAATCAAGAACAGGTTTCTCTCCAACGTCCATTTCACATAGATTAAATCGGCATCCTTTTGGCCATTATCTTGATAGTATTTTAAGACCGTTGATGATAAATACAGATGACTGAGAACATCCCCTAATCGAGCAGATAAGCGCTCTTTACGCTTAAGGTCGCCGCCTAACACAGCCATAGATAAATCAGATACAAGTGCCAATGCAGAGCTCATACGGGTTAACTGTTGATAATAATAAGCCGTATCTCCACTAACTGGCTTTTTAGCGAGTTTACCTCCGGAAAGCCCTAAGCTAATAGTACGTATAAAGTTACTCACGCCGTAGCCAATATGCCTAAACAACAGCGAGTCAAACTGGTCTAAACCTTGTTCTTCATTTTCATGACTGGCAGCTTGCATTTCTTTGTAAACAAAAGGGTGACAACGCACTGCCCCTTGACCAAAAATCATTAAGTTTCGGGTTAAGATGTTAGCGCCTTCCACAGTAATACTAACCGGCGTCCCCATAAAGGCATTAGCCAAATAATTCCGTTCACCTTGAATAACTCCGCGTCCACCGTGAATATCCATTGCATCGTTTATTAACGAGCGTGCTGATTCTGTCATATGGTATTTCGCAATAGCCGTTATCACCGATGGCTTGTAGCCAGCGTCAACCGATCCTGCGGTTGTAATTCGAGCTGCTTCCATTTGGTAAGCGTTTCCGGCAATTCTGGCTAGCGCTTCTTCAACGCCCTCAAAACGACCTATTTCAGTCTTAAATTGCTGCCTTAACATTGAGTAGGCACCAGTCGCTCTATAAGCGACTTTTGCTGCAGCGGTTGCGCCCGAAGGCAGTGAAATTCCGCGTCCAGCCGATAGACATTCAACCAACATCTTCCAACCTTTACCAGCGTAATCCTGGCCACCGACAATCCATGACATTGGAATAAAAACATCTTTTCCGCAGGTTGGCCCATTCATAAATGGTGAACCAACAGGGTAATGTCTATTGCCTATTTCTACACCGGTATGAGAGGTTGGAATAAGAGCCACGGTTATTCCAAGGTCACTCTCATCTCCCATTAGGCTTTCCGGGTCATAAAGTTTAAACGCCAGCCCTAAAACCGTCGCGATTGGAGCAAGTGTTATATATCGTTTATTCCAATTTAGACGAATGCCGAGTGTCTTTTCACCCTCAAACTCTTGTTCACAAACAATACCAGTATCAGGCATTGCTCCAGCGTCACTACCAGCGGTTGGGCCAGTAAGAGCAAAACAAGGAATGTCTACCCCTTTAGCCAAACGAGGAAGGTAGTGGTTCTTTTGCTCTTCTGTTCCATAATGCAGTAACAGCTCGGCAGGACCTAACGAGTTTGGCACCATAGTGCTCACTCCCAACGCGCCAGAGCGAGATGCTAACTTAGTAACGATACTAGAATGACCAAACGCTGAAAATCCTTTACCACCGTATTCCTTGGGAATAATCAAGCCAAGAAAACCTTCCTTTTTCAAATAGTTCCACGCCTCTTCAGGAAGATCTTGATCTTTAAAACTAATGTCCCAATCCGAGACCATGTTACATACGGTTTCTACTTGGTTATCAATGAAAGCTTGCTCTTCGTCGGTTAATGCTGGCGCTTTAAATTCCAACATAGTTTTCCAATCGGGGTTACCTTTAAACAGTTCTCCGTCCCACCATACATCACCAGCATCTAGCGCTTCTTTTTCTGTTTGATTCATTGGCGGCAATACTTTCTTAAAGAAACTAAAAACTGGACGAGTGATTTTGTCTTTACGCAGATCATCTGCGAAAAATAAAATCGCTATTGGAGCAAACAGCAACCAAGGAATGATCAAAAATTCACTTGTCATGGTCATCATTACTAATGCAGCACCAGCGGCTGCAAGAGCTGACCCCATACGAATTCTAAAATAGGCCGTAGCCCAAAGAATCGAAAATAAAACAATTAATTGGAAAAAAAGAATCATACGGTTACTCTCCGGCTAAACTTGAAAGCCTATTAGGGCTTGAATCTGTAAAATGGTTATTCGGTAGGTTTGAATCAAAAGAAAACGCCGCCGACATAAAGGGAACCAATCGTTGAATAATTTGTTCAATGGTAAGTTTCTGGTCAAAATCACTTTCGGATATTTCTTGTAAGGCTTTATGGCCGGCCAAGGTAAAAATAAATGACCCTAACATAAAGTGGAGTCTCCAAAACATTTCTGAAGGTTGCATAGTAGGGCTTGTCGCTTGCAACAACATTGAAAAACGTTTTGAAATGTCAGAATAACGCTCCATCGCAAAGCGGCGAATATGGCCTTGAGTCTCTGCGTAGGCTCTTCCTAATAGGTTCATGAAAACCCCTGCGCCATCTGGCCGCAGTTCATCTAATAAAATGATTGGGCGTGTCAGGGTACTCAGCACATCAATGACTTCTAAGGACGAATCACTAGCATCGAGTTTATCCAGCTCATCACTGAGTCCTGCGGAAAAACGGTCCATAAATCGCTCGAAAACAGCCTGAATCAGCGTTTTCTTAGAGCCAAAATGGTAATTTACCGAGGCTAGATTGACGTCAGCTTTAGTTGTTATCATCCTAAGGCTAGTTTCAGCAAAACCATGCTCAGCGAATAACCGCTCTGCAGCATTCAATATTTTGTCTTTGGTGGACGCCAAATTATCCTCTCAATACCGAAAATTCAAACAAGTGTTTGAAACATACGTTCAAATTAGCAAAATGTCAAGTTTAGGGAAGTAAAAAGTATCCAAATTTAAACAATATTTTTGCTCAAACTTAGCCGGTTACTGGCAATATTCCCCAGCAATCACGCTATCTATAAATAATTGAATATTCTTTTATGCAATCGGGATATTTTGCCTATAATTAATTTGAACTAAGGATATACAACCCAAATTAAGCGCTTCGTTTTGATGGTCCATGACTCTGTAGGGATACATCGCTTAAGAATTCTGAAACAGCGTTTGGTATATATGCTAAAGATTAATTTTTTGCACTAATAACTAATGGAAGAATCTATGTCTCTTTCAAGCAATGAAGTCACTTTACTGCAACTCGCGGCGGCTCAACTTGCACTTTCACTTAAAGAAACCGAGCAACCGTTCGATGATCTTTCCAAGCTCTTTATCGAGATTGTTGAGGGTTATAACGAAATTGAAGGCCTAATTGGCTCAAACAAGGATGCCGATGTCGATCGACTACAGACGCTTCACAATGAAACTCAAGGCCGAGTACGAAACGCGATTATCGATTTTCAATTCTACGATCGAATGACCCAGCGCCTTCAGCACATTATGAGTAACATCCAAGACGCTATAAAAGCCTTAGAGCTTAGTGAGTCTGGTGATGAAACCCAGTGGAATAGCATTTTTGAAAGAATCGAAAAAAGTTACACGATGCGTGAAGAGACCGAGTTGTTTAATAGTATACGACGAGGTGAAGGCTTCGAGCAGGCTGTAAAGTCTTTAATTGAACAAACCTTCAAGAAAGACGCTGTAGAACAAGAAATTGAGCTTTTCTAAGTAACTATCACTATAATACCTGCAACGGCGTCGCCCTCTCAGACGCCATAAGCTACTCTAGCAAAACCTATACCTAAAGACCTAGAGACCTAGAGACCTCAACACCTGAATACCTGAATACCTGAATACCTGAATATCTAAATGCCTTCATTTCTATACACCTAAGCCTTTATAACCTAACTCCTTGCTATTAATGCTGATGCCATTGAAAGACGTCACTACGCATGTCATTAGTTCAGCAAACCGATGATCCATTTAGCTTAAACTACGTAAATCTTATCAGCTGCCGATAAACTAACAAAAGAACATTCAATTGCGCATTCTAGTTCTAACAACAGCATCTGGCGCAAATGTTTTCGACTTATGAATAGCTATCTACCGAAATAAAACAAGAGAGTGGTGAAAAAAACTAATAAATAGTCAAGTTATGTGGCTACTCACATACTCTGTTACAAATAGGAACATTCTGAAAGGTGTTTTACCCATATAATACACCATATCAAATGCGTAGTTACTGGACTGCAAGCAAAAGTAAGCTTTGATAGTGGTTCTGGCACGTTAACTGCTTAATGGTAGAGACAGTCGATAATTTAAACAAATTCAACAAAGAATTTTAACGGTAGCAAAGGAAAAACTATGAGAAATACAAACAAAAATGCCACAGAAAATAGTTTTAGCAAATTATTGGTTGCTCTTTTGGTTAGCAGCTCATTGATTTTTTCGGGTTGTTCAGACAGCGGTCAAAACGATAGTTCAGCTAAAGATGGCGAATCAGCCGAACTTTCGGAAAAGAAAAAGGATGAAAAACCAGCGGTACCAGTTGAAGTTGTATCCGTTTCTCGTGGCGACATTCAACAAACCTATCAAACTATTACTACTCTTGAAGCTGAGAAAGACGCGGATGTAGTAGCTCGGTCATCAGGCTTGGTACAGGAAATTCTTGTCGAAGAAGGCGATATGGTCGAAAAAGGCCAATTAATGGCGCAGTTAGATGTTGAACAATTATCGTTAGAAGTAGCGCAACTTAGTGCAACTTCAAAAAAATTGAAAAAAGAGTTAGAACGTCAGACTTCTCTGTATGCTAGAAAACTTGGAAGTTCAGATACGCTAGACCGCGCTAAATTTGAGTATGAATCTCAATTAGCTCAATACAAATTATCTAAATTGAAGCTAAACTACGCCAGTATCAAGGCGCCTATAAGCGGCATTGTTACCGAACGAATGGTAAAACAGGGTAACTTCATCAACAATAACGACAAATTATTCAGCATTGTTGATCCTTCTTCGTTGGTAGCGGTACTTCACCTTCCGGAGAAAGAGCTTTCTAACGTTCAAAAGAACCAACAAATTCTTTTGGCGATGGACGCTTTAAACAACCAAGTTATCCTAGGTAGTATCGATAGAATTAGACCACTTATTGATAAATCTACTGGTACCTTCAAAGTAGTTGCTAAGCTTGATAATCCGAACAACAAGCTTCAAAGCGGTATGTTTGGAAAAGTAGAGGTTGTGTTTGATATGCACGCCGATAGTTTATTACTTGAGCAACAAGCGGTAATTACCCAAGACAACCGTTCTCATGTTTTCGTTGTTAGAGACGAAAAAGCAATACAGACACCGGTTTCGATAGGGTTTAAGCACAACGGTATTCTTGAAATCACTGATGGTTTGAAGGAGAATGACCAAGTTATCACTACGGGTCAGCAAATATTAAAGCACGATACACGCGTTGAAGTTATTGGGCTAGAAGACGCTCAAGTAGCGGAACCAACTAATAACGAATCTAACAGCGCCGGTAAAGTTGCTGCCAATCCTTAATGATTTCGCTAGATTCTTAATCAGCGTCTAGCGATACAAAAAAATAATAAATTAAAATCACAATCTCTTAATCTATAAATAAAATGCGTTAGATTTTCTCTAACGCTTTGCTAAACAACCGCATGGGGCTTGGGGCCATACACTCCAAGTGTTGGTTGTAAAACACTATCATTAGATAAAATTTTCGACTTCGATAAAAAGGATAAATCATGAGTATTATTGCAACGGCAGTAAAACGTCCTGTAACTGTATCTATGTTTACGCTTGCGGCCTTAGTTTTTGGGCTTGTACTAGTTGAGAAGTTAGGTTTTAACCTACTTCCAGAATTATCCTACCCTACCCTAACCGTTAGAACCGAATTTCCAGGCTCGGCGCCTGCAGAAGTCGAAAACCTAATCACACGCCCGCTTGAAGGGCTACTTGGAACCATTAAAGGCCTGCGCCAAGTTCGTTCGGTTTCAAAAGCTGGACGTTCCGATATTTATTTAGAATTCTATTGGGGCACAGACATTGACCTTGCCAGTCTTGATGTCAGGGAAAAAATGGATCAAGTTCAGCTGCCGCTCGAAGTTAAATCTCCCTCATTATTGCGCTTTAATCCGAATAATGAGCCAATCATTCGTATGAGTCTAAGCCAGAAAGCCGATCAAGCTATTGAGCCCGAAGTTGCTCTTGCTAAACTGCGTCGATTTGCAGAATTAAAGCTTACTCGCCGACTGGTTACAATTGAAGGCGTTGCGGCGGCAAAAGCCTCTGGTGGATTAGAAGATGAAATTCAGATTCAGTTGAAACAAGAATATCTGGCGAAACTAAATCTTACGGTGGCCGATGTAGCCAACAGACTCAGAACTCAAAATATTAATATGAGTGGTGGTCAAATAAGGAGCGGGCAAAGGCAGTTGCTAGTGCGCACGTTTAATGAGTATCAATCAATCGATGATTTTGCAAATACGATAATCGTCGCTCAAGACCAAAAGTTACTTAGATTACGTGACATAGCGACGATTAAATTTGGCCATAAAGATCCAACGGCAATTATTCGACATAATGGTGAACAATCTGTAGAAATAGCGATCTACAAAGAGGGAGACTCCAATACCGTAAAAGTGGCTGAAGCGGTCCGTTTACAGATAGAGTCAATTAAGAAAGACCTACCAGAGGATATGCAGCTGTCTGTTCAGACTGATGCATCCAAGTTTATTAGCCAAGCTATCAGCGAGCTGGTTAACTCCGCCGTTGTTGGTGGTATTTTGGCAATGCTAATTATTTATTTTTTCCTTGGGAAATTTTTACCTACCATCATTATATCAGCGACCATACCCCTTTCCGTGATCGTTACTTTCAACTTAATGTTTGCCGCCAACGTTGATATGAACATCATGTCATTAGGTGGCCTTGCTTTAGCGGTTGGTATGTTAGTAGACAACGCGATTGTTGTGTTAGAAAACATTGCAAAAAAACAAGAAGAAGGCCACTCTCTAGCAGAAGCCGCACTACTCGGTAGCCAAGAAGTTTCAGGAGCTATAACCGCTTCAACACTAACCACCATAGCAGTATTTCTTCCGCTTATTTTTGTCGAAGGTATCGCAGGTCAATTATTTAAAGATCAAGCATTAACAATCACCTTTTCTCTCGTGGTTTCATTGGGAGTGGCGCTTACTCTGATTCCGATGCTAGCCTCCAGAAACTTTAAGAAGTCGAACAACAACGAAATGATAAGAACTCAAAAATCAGGATTTGCTCGCAGTCTCTTATTAATTCCTGAGTTTGTTTTTGTGTTATTGCCATCGTTAGTCATTGGTCTTATTAAAACCGTTGCTTTTACATTAGCAAAAGTACTTGGCTTTTTCTTTATACCCGCTCGTCGTGTTTTTGAAGCGGCATACAACTCGCTAAGCAGACAGTACCACCGACTGCTAAGTGTATCGGTTAGACAACGAGCTCTTACTATTTTGGTTTCGTTTGGATTATTAGGTGTTAGCTTAACAATGATAAGTTCTATTCCTCAGGTAGTATTACCTGAAATGGCCCAAGGAGAATTGCGAGTAAAAATAGAATACCCACCGGGTACGGCAATCGAGCTTTCCGACTTAAAAGTTGTGGCTATATCGAAAAAACTTTTAGCCGTGAATGGTGTTAAGGAGGTCTACTCTACCGCAGGCTCTGGGAATAAGCTAACAGCAAACCCGGAAGAAGAAGGGGAAAATATGGCAGAGTTTACCTTGGTACTTGAAAAAGGTATTTCTAGAGCGCAAGAAGACCAACTTTTGACAGAACTAAGAATCTTACTTTCAGAAGAAAGCTCTGGCATTCAATCTGATGTCGAGCGCCCACAATTGTTTAGCTTTTCAACGCCAATTAGTGTTGAAGTTTATGGCTACGATATGGACACTCTGAAAAGTGAATCTGACAAAATTTTAAAAACGTTAGAGGATTCGAATCAATTTATTGAACTTCGCAGTAACATGAAGAAAGGTTATCCTGAAGTCCAAGTCTCTTTTAACCATGAAAAACTTGCACAACTAAATATCCCAATGGAGCAAGCTAACAATAGTATTGTTAATGCTATTAGAGGCAACAAAGCGACTCGCTACCGGTTAAAGGAACAACAGGTAGATGTGCTAGTTAGAATTGAAGAAGCTTCTCGAGATGAATTAAAAGATATTGCTTCTTTGTTAATCAATCCGGCCTCAGAAAAGCCCGTCACGCTTTCTTCGGTTGCCGATATCAAGTTGACCCAAGGCCCAAGCGAAGTCATGAGAATTGACCAACAGCGCGTTGTTCTTATAGAAGGACAGGTAAGAACAGGAACTTTATCTGATGGTATCAAAACCGTAAAAGCCCTGCTCGAAGAAACTCGTATGCCATTTGGAATAAATTTACAAATTGGTGGACAGAGCGAAGAAATTGATCGAAGTTTTAATTCTCTATTAATGGCATTAGCTCTTGCGGTATTTTTGGTTTACTTAGTAATGGCTTCACAATTTGAGTCTTTACTTCACCCGTTCATCATTTTGTTTAGTATTCCACTAGCGTTAGTTGGCGCAATATTTGCCTTAGTGTTAACCAATACCGAACTTAGCGTTGTGGTCTTTTTGGGGCTGATAATGCTAGCGGGTATCGTGGTCAATAATGCTATCGTGTTAATTGACCGGATTAATCAACTTAGAGAAACCGGCATGGAAAAAGTTGAAGCGATTATGAGTGCCGCGGAGTCAAGGCTACGACCGATTCTAATGACTACGCTGACAACAACTCTTGGAATGCTGCCACTAGCACTTGGCATAAGCGAAGGTACTGAAATACGAGCTCCAATGGCCATAACTGTAATTGGTGGACTATTAGCATCAACTCTTTTGACACTAATTGTGATTCCAGTCATGTACTCAATATTGGACCGAAAAGACTTTGAAAAAAATCCTCACTTGAAGATGGAGGGCTAGGACAATGTGGTTTACTAAACTCGCTCTAAAAAGACCCGTTACAATATCGATGGTATTTGTATGTGCTGTTTTCTTAGGCATAGCCTCAAGCCGCCTTATACCATTGGAGTTTTTTCCATCGGTGCAGTTCCCCGGTATTTTCGTTCAAGCGACCTATCCAGGCTCTTCGCCGGAAGAAATTGAAGAAAATATCGCGAGACCAATCGAAGAGTCTTTAGCGACTATGGGTGGAATTGACTATATTCAGTCAACTAGCAGTGAAGATAGCGCACAAATATTTATGTTGTTTGACTGGGGCGCCAACGCTAAGTTAAAAGGTGTGCAAGCCAGAGAGAAAGTTGATTCAATCAAGGATCAAATCCCTGAAGATCTTAGGCGAGTGTTAATCTTTACGGGAAGCACTAACGACCAACCGATTATTCAAGCAAGACTGTCATCTAAAACGGATTTGTCAGACTCGTTTCAGGTTTTGAATCGAGTACTCAAACAACGGCTAGAGCGAATACCTGGCGTTAGTCGCGTTGAAATTCATGGAGTAGCACCAAAGACCTACCAAATACAACTTTTACCCGACCGCATTGCTGCTTATCGTATAGATACCACCGTTCTATTGAGTAAACTACAGCAAGCTAACGCGCTGGTTTCAGCGGGCGAAATCAAATCCGCTACTGACAGTTT
>CAJQOL010000213.1 GCA_905479925.1 uncultured Kangiellaceae bacterium
CCCATCTTTTCCTCGGAAACTAACACCACCGTCATTTGATAACGACATCGTTCAAGTACGCCACTTGAGAGTGCCCAGCGGCCGAGCGTCACGCCTTTTTGCCTTCTTTTGTGGCGTAACAAAAGAATGGTCGCAGGCAAGTGAAACGCTGCGAAATAGAAGTTAGGAAAGAATGGGGAAAGTCAATTTGGCGTTGTGCAAACTATTAGATATGATTTCCCTCTCCCCAGCCCTTAGTATGCCCCGCTTCTTGGGTACTCCCAGAGGGAAGAGGGAGCAAAAACCAAGCTTCCCCTTTGGGAACTTTTGAGACGTTTTGGGAAGGTCTGTTTAGCCGAGCTGATCTAGCATAATCTGTGATTATTGAATCACCGACAAGTCTGGTCGTACGATAAAGTCTAGATTCAAATTCAAAAATGCCAGATGAAGTTTGAGCAACTACACATTACTAACTCTCTTAATCGCTCATTTTAATCAGCACCGCAGTATCAACGTGACCACTAAAACCTACCCCGGTTTTGAACTCGATTGACGCACAATCAACTTTCCCGCCAATGTGTTAGTAACAATTGGCTCTCCCTGAATTAAGTGGAGAAGGTTTTCCACTAGAACCTCCCCTGCTCCTTTAGTGTCTTGCTGCACAGTTGTTAGAGTTGGTCTAGAAAAACTCGCCAACGGAATATCATCATAACCAACCACCGCAACATCCTCTGGTATTCTTAAGTTCTGTTCGGTTAACGCTTTGATCGCGCCGACGGCAATCAAATCACTCGCACAAAAAACGGCATCAAACCTTTCACCAGAATCAATTAATTTTAAAGCGCCTTTATAGCCATCAAGATCAGTGTTGATGGCATCAGCTTGTAATTTGGGATTAACCGCTAGATTAGCTTCTTTTATTGCCTTACAACTTCCTTCATAACGCGCTAGAAACTCTGGCGCCCCTTTGGATACTCCACCAATAAAGGCGATGTTGGTTGCTCCGCAAGATATTAAATGTCGAGTAACTTCATAACCCCCCTGAAAGTTATCGGAACCAACCGAGTGACCTATATGACCTTCTCTTACCGCTCCCCATCGAACAAAATGGGTTCCTTGCTGCTCTAAGGAAACCAGTTTTTGCTGATAAGTTTGGTAATCACCGTAGCCAAGTAAAATAATGCCGTCTGCCTTATGGCAATCAGCATAATCGGCATGCCAATCATCACTTAGTTGTTGAAAAGACACTAATAGATCATACCCTCGAACAGAACAGGCACGGGTGATACTGCCAAGCATAGAAAGAAAAAATGGATTGATTTGCGAGTCGTCGGTAGTGGGATCTTCAAATAATAATAATGCGATAGTAGTGCTTTGCTGGGAGCGTAAATTACTGGCGTTCTTATCAACTTTGTAATTTAACTCCTTGGCAATAGCCTTAATTTTGTTTCTAGTTTCAAGATTTACTAAATCACTGTCTCTTAGAGCTCGTGATACTGTCGACTGGGATACCCCAGCACGATATGCAATATCAAAAGATGTCGCTTTACCTTTAATAGGCTCGTTGATAGACACTGAATTAACCTCAAACCCCATTTAAAAATACAAACAAAAACCAACCGTGCTCCAATATACCCTATCTATTAGGCGGTGCAAACACACCGTTACCGAATATATGTGAACTGTTAATTAAAACGAGGAAAACTTTGACAAAACATTTATGACACCGGTATCATACCGGTCAATTGTGAGTCATTATAACGATTAAGACGTAAAATTTATGAGTAACACTAACAATACTAACGCGCCGTTCATTGTAGCTGACATTGGTGGAACCAATGCGCGATTTGGTCTAGTTGACATTCCCATAGCGTCAACCAATCCCAATGCTGCAGCTTTAACGGTTAGCCAACAAAAAAAATATCCAAGCAGCTCATTTTCAGGGATAGACGAAGCGGTCAAGTGTTACCTAGAGTCATTACAGGGCATTGCTGTGTCAGGGGCATGTTTAGCGGTTGCCGGTCCCGTAGGTAATGACAATGTCACGTTAACTAATCTGAAATGGAATTTCTCAATATCTGAATTAAAACAACAACTTAACTTAGATAAACTAGTCATCATGAACGACTTTGCAGCTTACGCCTGTGCTACCCCCCATATTGACGAACAACATATCATAGAAATAAATCAAGGCAAGCCGGTCGAAAATGCCCCTATTGCCGTCGTCGGGCCGGGAACAGGGTTCGGCGTAGCAAGTCTATCTTACTCAAACGGACAACGTATTGTTGCAGCCTGCGAAGGTGGACATATGTCGCTTGCAACTCATAACGCTATGCAACAACAGGTTATTAACGTACTTAGAGATAACTTTGCCCATATCTCCATAGAGAGCCTTCTATCAGGTCCAGGACTAGCGAACCTCTATCAGGCTCTAGCGATTGTTGACAGTTTGCGGCTAGCTCCGCTTAAGCCTTCGGAAATTACTAAAAAGGCACTAGAAGACGAATCGAGCTTTAGTGCAAAAGTCCTTTCGGTATTTTGTCGCTGGCTCGGACAGGCATGTGGCGATATCGCGTTAGCACAAGGAGCGCAAGCCGCTGTTTACTTGGGTGGAGGTATATTATTACGCTTTCCCGAGTTCTTAAAACAGAGTGAATTTTTAGAAGGTTTTTGTGATAAAGGCCATATGCGGGACTATTTAAGTGATATACCTATCAAGTTAGTCACTGAGTCTAACTCCGCGCTCATTGGCGCAGCTTATTATTATCATCAGGCAGAGGGCGTTTAATGAAAAAAGTCACTATTAATGACGTAGCTCGACATGCCGGTGTTTCAAAAAAGACTATCTCTCGAGTGCTCAATAATGAACAAAACGTCAGTATTGATACTCGCGCACGCGTGCAGCGCTCGTTTAAAGAGTTAGGTTATCGACCAAACCCACAAGCACGAGGTTTGGCAAGCAACCAATCGTTTCTAATTGGTATGCTGTATGACAACCCAAATAAAAGCTATATAACGGACACCCAAACCGGTGCTTTAGATACTTGCCAGAGAGAAGGATATAACCTTGTTATATATCCGGAAGATTTTGAAAGCTTAGACTTGTTAGAGCGCTTAGAACAATTGCTAATCAATTCTCATTTGGACGGACTGATCTTAACTCCTCCTTTTTCCGACATGTTACCGCTTCTTGAGCTGTTAGATCGAATGGCGGTTAGTTACGTAAGAATCGCACCGAGCGTGTGTTTGGAGCTATCCCCTTGCGTTATTAGCAACGATACCGAAGCCTCTTATCAGATGGTTAGATACTTGATTTCCTTAGGTCATACTCGAATCGGATTTATTAAAGGACATCCCGACCATAGCGCGTCACATAAGCGACTTGACGGTTATATGAAAGCAATGAATGAAGCGGATATCACCGTCGTCGATGAGCTAATAGAACAAGGTTTTTTCACTTTCAGATCTGGTGAGGAATGTGGCCGACGGTTACTTAATCGCGAACAGCCCCCTACTGCAATTTTTGCCAGCAATGATTTTATTGCCGCCGGCGTGTTAAAGGTTTGCGCCCAAAGAAAAATATCGGTGCCGCATCAACTCAGCGTATGTGGTTTTGATAATGCACCAATTTCCCGATATATCTGGCCGTCGATGACAACTATAAAAAACCCTATTAAACCGATGGCCGCGGAAGCAGCAAAGATTCTAATCAAATCCATTAGGGAAGAATCGTTAGAAAACACGGTTATAAAATTTGAAGACGAATTGATAGTTCGAGAATCAAGTGGACCGGTACCGGTGCAATAGGTCGAGAGAACAATTTTCCTAATAAGAAGTAATTAAAACAGATCGATTATTTAGAGTATTGCTTGGGTCGAGTTTGACACCGGTGTCACGATATGAGTAAATACAGCCTTGATAAGATAAATGTTAACCGCGATATCTTTGCAATTTAGAAGATTTTAGCAAAATTAACCGCCGGCAACGGCAGGTACAGAGATGAAAATAAACGACGTATTATCAACAATTACCGACCGGATAATAGAACGAAGTAAACCGACGCGAGACGATTACTTAAAGCGCATGCAGGACGCTAAAAGTAACAGAAGAACACGCAGCGGCTTAAGTTGCGGTAATCTCGCTCATGGCATGGCTGCTTGCAGTAGCAGTGACAAGAAACTAATTGCCGAAGAGCAAGTTGCCAATCT
>CAJQOL010000214.1 GCA_905479925.1 uncultured Kangiellaceae bacterium
GTGATGCTTGTAGTCGCTGAAGGGCAAAAGAAAAGTCGCTCAGACTGCCCCGTCCGCGGGCAACTTTGCTTGTCTTGTTAAGTATTTAGCACGATTCCGCGCCATAAACTTTACCTTCTTTAGTACTTATCCCAAAGTTGCAACCATAGGCTCCTTTCTTACTCATATTGCACTCGAACATGCCTTGACGCTTAGTAACTGTTCCATCATCGTAACATTCGTTATAAACCGCAATAGATTTCATTTTTTTATACAAGCGTTCGGCAGCCTCTCCCTTGATAAAGATACTAAGGCCATCAAGGTCTTTTTCCTTACCGTCCGACAAGTGATCACCCCAGATAAAAAGTGACCCTTCAAGAGTTTGATAGTCTGCTCCTTGTGCAATGACAGTATGAGACGAAATTACTAATAGGAAAATTGCTATACTCTTCATAAATATGCCTATCGTGTTGTGCGCATTTGATTTCAGCGTATGATGAATTTTTTTCATTTTAAGATATGCCTAAATGTTAAACTTACTCTTTCGCCAGCACCTGGTTCTTTGGGAATTGCGTGCATCCAATCGTCTTGCACTTTCTTGTCCATGTATAGCAGAGCACCACTCTTTAAGAGGTACTTGACTTTGTGTTGCTTATTTTCTTTCGAGCGATACGAAATGCAACGTTCAGCCCCTAAGGAAATGATAGCTACTCCCGTTCCAGGCTTTAACTCTTCTGAAGAGTCAGAGTGATAGCCCATCTTAGAATTACCATCAAGATAATAATTCATGAGGCAGTTATTTGGCAATAAACCGATCTCATTTTCAATTTTTTTGCATATAGAATTAAGTACTGGAAACATATCCACTTGAGGATAAGTTATACCTGAATAGTCGTAGGAAACTCCAAAGCAGGCTGTTTTCCTCGCTTTCATACGTTCATCCCAATCTACATTATTTCGGATGTACCTAAATAATTCATCGGGGGAATCTAGAAAGCTGTCGATAATCGTTAACTCGGGCTTATCCATAAACTTGGTCTCACGTTAAAAAAGCGCTGTTGTTATAGGTGTCTTATATCAGTGCCAGTTTACAACGGACAGTATTTACCCACAGAGAGTTTCATCGTCTCAATTACCGTTCGTAATATTTTATTCTTGGCTTGTAAAAACCAGCTGCATGTAAGGGCTAAACGTCTTCTTATCCGTAGAAACATAGCTGACCATCGTGAACCCATTATCAGTTTCAATAAAATTTATTTTTCCGTAAACGAAACCTTTCTTTTTAACTGGAAACTGCGTGCCAGAATCCGTATTGTTAACGGTTAGTACATTGTCTACAAGGGAGCCTGAGTACAAATCTAAGTAACCGTTAAGGTCATCGATCAGAAGGGCTCTATATCTTTCATTGAAACGATCGTATGAAAGTGTCATTTCAAACTCAAACATACCTCCAGTAAACTGAATCGGCAAATTAATTCGGATAAAAGTACCATTGAATACCGTCTTTGATTTTACTTTTACCGAATTTCCAGTGCTAGCCCACTTTCCTTCATCATAAAAGAAAACGTGCAAATTCCATTGTCCCTCGATAAAGCGAATTTTATCTAGATGAACGACCTTTTTAGCAGAGCCTTCGAGAGCGTATATTAGCAATCCGAATACAAATACTGCCATTAATTTCTTCATTGGTAGCACATCCGCATAATTGACTGTCCACTAGCTTTGTGGTGTCTTTCTTTCAAAAGCCGAAATCCGTATTTCCAATAGAAATTTCGACCGATTTGATTTTTTTTGAATACCTCTACCTCAAGTTCGTCATGAATTGATTGCGCTTTATCCATTAGCAAGCGACCGACGCCCTTACGGTGTGAGTCTGGTAATACAAAAATGGCACCCACTTCATTACCAATTAGAGACAAAAATCCGACTATATCGTCCTTCTTCTCTATATTCTGGGCAATCCATGTATCTGCATTAGGAAGATAAATAGCCGGTATATCTTCTCTAACTTTATTGACATAACCTTGGCTAAGAAATGGGTGCGCCACTTTATTAGCTTCTTCCCATACATGCATAATTCCAGATACGTCAGCTTCCTGATATGGCCTAATAACTATTTTCATTGGATTCTCTTGCTAAATGAATTTATGAATATAGTAATGATATGTAAATAATAGAGATTGAAGAAAAACGACAACTTTATTCTATTTCAAAATTTCCATAGACATCGATGGCTAAATCCTGGTGTTTTGAGTATTCATTTGGTGTTTTACCAATTGCGTTCTTAAGACTACGAATAAAATGTGGTTGATCACTAAATTCAAATTGTGAAGCCAAATCGCTCCAGTTGATGTTTTCAATTTTTTGCTTATAGATGAAGTCTAAAACCTGTTCTAAACGAAGCATTGACTGGCATTGCTTCATAGTCAGATGTGTTACTCGAGTAAAAGAACGTTCAACCGTTCTTTGAGATAAGTGTAGCTGTTCACCAACCTTTCTTATGGAGGTTTGAGGAAGAATATTAAGCACTCGGCTTACCAAACGGCTATGTTTGTCATCTCGGCTATTATGAATCATAAACTGTAATTTACTGTTTAAAAAATCTCTAGTCGACTCTGGTTCTTTCGCCGCTTTATCAAGCAGACCAATTAGACTAAGTTCTTCTAGTTGAATGATTTTATTGATATCGACAGCAATAACGCTATTTAGCTGGTCTTTATTGGAAATAATGGGAAGCGAATATAGCGCGCCAATTTTGAACTTGATTCCCAATATCCTAAACGGTTCTGAGTGGTCGATTGTGTAGGTATTTTGATAAGGATAAATCCAGTGGCAGCCACCAGTTTCTTGAACCTGTCCGTTATAGTTGTACTTTTGTTTGCTGTTAGTGATGATCAAATGTGAAGATGGGTCAGGATATAACTTCGGATAAGACTCACTAGTATCATTGGCTTCTTTCTCCAAATACCAATAGCACTCTACTAAGCGTTCGATAGATTCTTTCTGTGGTGTTAACTTCCAAGTTTTCATAGACGGATACTAGCTTAAATCGACGAGTCGCACTTGCTTCATTTTGTATCAAAATCTGACAGCTATTTTTGTTCGGCGAGCTGATTGTTTAATTAATACGATTCAGAGAGAATTGGGGGGTACAAATTGCAAGTGTTCAGAGCCGTCAGCTCTTGTTGCTTTAAAACGCAATAGCAGGCAGCGAGTATATCGGCTAGTGATTGCTGTTGCTCGGCTTCAGCTGATATATTTGACTATAATCAGGAGCATAAAATAGTTTCGATCACTTCAATTATTTTTTCTGATTTTTCTGCGTTTAGTCCATCGGGGTGTGGCAAAGAATAAGCACCTTTGTCATTGTCAAAATACTGCCCGGAATAGTCACTAACGTCTTCGTCTAGAGCCATGCGTACCAAAATTTTTGCGCCGATATTAATATCGTTTCCGGGGATTACAAAACCTTCATTAACCATTTTACTGGCAAGCAAGGAGCCGGGGTTTACCGCGATAAATGTTGGTCCATTTTCTTTATATATCTCGCCAAAACTTTTAGTCCACATTGTGATTGCTAATTTACTTTGAGAGTAAGCCTGCATGTCGGTTAATTTTTTCTTTCCCTGTAATGCTGCTATATCAACTGGCGCTTGTGCTGCGGAAGAAAGGTTAACAATGCGGCCTGATTTGCGCATGTTAGGCGCAAGTTGTTGCGCTAAAAGAAACGGCGCAATTGTGTTGACACAAAAGCGAACGTCCAACCCATCTTCAGTGATTGGATCTGAAACTTTAAGAACACCTGCATTATTTATAAGCACATCAAGTTGTTCGTATTCATCGCTTATTCTATCGGCCAAGGCCTTAACTTCGGACAGTTTTGATAAATCGGCTAAGTAGGTTTGAACAACTCCTGTGTTGCCTAATTTAGCGAGTTGTCCTTCGACTTGTTTTAATTTTTCGCTATTGCGGCCATGTATCAAAAGGTTGTGACCTTTGGTCGCTAACATTTTTGCAGTTGCTAGCCCTATTCCATCGGTCGCGCCAGTAATTAGAATGGTCTTGTTCATTAATATTTCCTTCGAGTTGAGAAAATTGGCTAGTTTAAGCTTCAATATCGCTTGTCTTAAGTATCTAGATGATACGTTAAAGCGGATTTCTTACATGCTTCATTTTTTTAGATTTCTACAACCACTTTACCCATCGCTGAACCGCTTGATAGACGCGTGTGAGCTTGACTGACATCGGCTAATGAAAAACGCTGCTCATCTAATACAGGTTTTAAGCCGCCGGCTTCTGTAATTTTGGTTAACTCGCTTAAAATATGTGCATGCTGTTCACGTTTTTGATTGTGAAGCATTGGGATCAACATAAAGACCACATGCAATGATAACCCTTTAAAGTGGGCTGTCGAAAGATCCAGCTCTACCAGCGACACCGTAGAAGCAACTTGACCATTTAAAGCAGCAGCTTCAAAAGAATTGAGCATGTTTGCTCCACCAACCGAGTCAAAAACAATATCAAACCCAGCGCCATTCGTATGCTTGGCAACATAGTCAGCGACGGTCTCAGTTTTATAGTTAATCGCATGGGCTCCAAGCTTCTCTATCAATGCAAGTTGGCTTTCACCACCGCCAGTTGAATAGACCTCCGCGCCAAAGTGATGAGCAAGTTGCAAGGCAACATGGCCAACACCACCTGAGCCCCCATGAACCAAAACCTTGGCTCTTTTACTGGTTTCTTCTCTAATTCCGGCTCTCAGCAATCCTTCGTAAGCGGTTATACCTACTAATGGCAGTGCAGCTGATTCTCGCATGGACAAATTCTTAGGCTTAAGCGCGATCAGCTTTTCATCAGCGACTATATATTCAGCTAATGTACCTTGGAGATCGGCTAAGCCGCCTGCACAGCCATAAACTTCATCTCCTACTGAGTAGTCAGTAACACCGTCGCCCAGTGCTTCTATAGTGCCAGCAAAGTCCATTCCTAAAACAGCGGGCAGCGCAGGAGCAATAGGCAGCGTCTCTCCCATTGCTCTTATCATTGTATCTACAGTGTTTATGCTTGTTGCAGCTATCTTTATTAAAACGTGTCCAGCTTTAACATGAGGTTGGTCGATTTCGGCAGCTTCAAAAACATCTTCGTTTCCAAAACTATTAATTATCATTGCTTTCATTGTTAATTTCTCTCCGCTAGTTGATAGAAAGAATTATATTACCTAGCGAATATTTTGATAATAGGGCAAAATAACGAATCACTTTATAGTTTATGTTGATAATGATGAATGTTGAGCATATAAAGCTGTTTGTTAGGATTGCGTCAACTCGCAACATCAGTAGGGCCGGGCAGGAGTTAGGTTTGTCGCCCGCCGTTGCGAGTGCGCATATCAATAAGCTAGAAGAAGCGCTAGGAGTTAGGTTAATCCATCGAACTACTCGCAAAGTATCGTTAACTGAAGAGGGAAAGGCTTTTTTGCCGCATTCGGAAGATGTTCTTGCCAGTGTTAATGCTGCGCGCGCGTCTGTAGGGGCAGGAAGCTCGTCTCCTAGTGGAACATTGAGGGTTTCGGCACCAGCGTCGTTCGGCAGGATGCATTTATTGCCTGCTCTAGAGGGTTTCTTTGCAAGTTATCCCGATTTAATTGTCGATTTAAAACTCTCAGATACTATTATCGATTTAGTAGAAGGTGGTTTTGATGTTGCTATTCGTAACTCAGCGCTTAAGGACTCAAGCTTAATCGCCCGAAGGTTAGCGCCAGATAATCGTATATTGTGTGCATCACCTGGCTATTTAGCAAAACATGGCGAACCAAAATCCCCGCAGGAGTTAAGCCGTCATCAGTGCATTACTTTAATGGGCCTTGATAATTGGGCATTTCAAACAGAGAGTGGTCAATTAAATATTAAGGTCAAAGGCAACTTTCGCACTGATAATGGTGAAGCTATTCGTGATGCTTGCGTCAATGGACTTGGTATTACCGTAAACTCTAATTGGAGTGCTTATCAACATTTCAAAAATGGAAGTTTGGTTCAAATACTAAAAGATTATCCGTTGATCTCAAAAACAGCCATTTGGGCTGTTTATCCAAGTTCGAGACTCTTAGCACCCAAAGTAAGAGCTTTTATTGATTACTTTTCAGAGCTATTTGGTGATATACCCTATTGGGAAGATTAAAAACTATTCAATACTTATCAATTTAAACAATTGAAAAATTCTACTCGATTGCGGGCAAGATATACTTTTCAATCATTTCAAATGGCTGTTCCATTTCAGGGAAACGTCCATAGTTTTCACCGGTAAATACGGCTACCAATTCCAACGATGGGAATATCATAATAAATTGCCCGCCATTTCCCCATGACTCATAAGAACGAACTCTACGTCCATCTATTACTCGATCAATCATGCGCCAAAGGTAACCAAAATCTTCACCATATAAATCACTGGTGGAATGTTTCTTAGTTGACGCCTCTATCCATGACTCGGAAATTACTCGTTTCCCTTTCCATAGCCCTTTATCCAAATAAAGTTGTCCAAATTTAGCCATGTCGCGTGAACGCAACTTCAGACCACCACCGGTCATAGCTAAACCTCGGCTAGTTCCTGGCCAAAAATATTCGGTAATGTCGAGCGGACCAAATAAGTACTGGTCTGTAAATTCTGAAACTCCTAATCCTGATGAGCTAGAAATAACACCGCCAAGCGAGACTACTCCACTTGTGGCGTAAGAAAATTTTTCTCCTGGCTTATTTACCAGTGGCTGATCAAGAAAGAATTGAGTCCAATCATCGGTTGGATACATGGCGTCCTCGTTTCCCCGTACGCCGGATGTCATACTGAGAACGTGTGCTAATGTGATTTCATTTTTAGTTTCGTCCCAATGACTAATTTTTCCTTTGTATTCAGGAAAAAATGGAAGTAAAGGTTCATCGACGGAAGCAATAAATTTCTGGTCTATGGCAATGCCAATCAGAGCAGAAGTTATAGCCTTTGAAGCTGAGCGAGTCGTGTGAATGATATCCCGCTCTCCCGATCCAAAGTATTCATCGAGAACCAAAGTTCCTCGTCTTGCTAGAACTACACTGCTTATACCAGAATAGTGCCCACTCCTAATTAGCTCAACCATCTCAATAATTGGTGCAAGCTTAATACTTTGTTCAGCGAGTGATGACGTTTTCCAACCATCTTGGGTAATAGGAGGTACTTGATAGCTATAGCCAGCTTCATTGTCCTTTAATGTACATCCAGCAAATATAAGTAGTAAAAATAGCAGTATGAATTGAATATTCTTTCTATACATGAAGCCGCCTATTATTTATTGGAATTGCTTAATTCAAATCTCAATTGATTTAATTTTGTCTAGCCCGGCGAAACATATAACCATGAACTTCAGGAGACTTTGGATCAAGTAACTCCAAAGTCTCTACCATAGCCGCAATTCCTGCTCTATTGGGCGCATTAAAGAAAACAATCAGTCCGTCTTTACTTGAAGGATAATAGTAAGCTAAGGAAACTGTCGACCAATCCGACCCTCGATGCCCGATTAGGGTTTCATCCGCTAGCTGATTCACATTCCAACCTAAGCCGTAACCCATTTGAATGGGGCAAAGCGCTTGTTTCGATTGGCTGCAGTCAACATCATCGGTACTCACCTCAATTCCCTGTATGGCATTTCGGTCTTTGATTATATTTTCGTTAAGGTAATCCCCATTCATACTCGCGATCAAAAAATTTGCGTAATCCTCAACAGTTATTACCATATCTCCCGCTGCCGAGTAACTTGATTCTTTTCTGCAATAACCACCAGGATAGCAATAATAACCATGAAACTGATTGTTTTCATCAAGCGGTTTAGCAATTCTAGAGAAGTTTTTTTCACGTACACTTAAATATGCATTGTCCATTTTAAGAGAATTAAACAGCGTAGCTTTAACTACTTCTTCAAAAGATTGCCCCAGTTTTTTCTCAACAAACTTTGCCAAGTATTGAATTCCTTCGCCAGAATAGCCAAATTTTGTTCCCGGCTTATTGTTAAATTTCAATTTTCCATCTATTTCATAAAACCGCCAATTAGGGAAACCAGTTGTATGTGTAAGTGCCATTCTTGGCGTTAGTTTAGAAAGCTCAGGATCGTTTTTTAGATCGGGATCAACCCAATAGTTGGCCATCGATTCATCCAACGAAATTTTACCCTGACTGACAAGTTTAAGAACAGTTTCGGCGGTTACGGTCTTCGTGATTGAGGCTACATTAAACAGAGTATTGGCCGAAGCTGGGACTTCTGACGATTGCTGCCCGAAGTATCCTTGCCAGGCAACGTTGCCATTCTTGATAATCGCAATTCCCGCAGTATTTATTTTGTGTTTTTTTAAAATGCTTTCTAAGTCTCTATCGAGAGCGCTAGCAGTAAGAACTGAAATATGGGAGGTATTCTGCTTTGGATTACTAGTAAAAACGCAACTACTAGTCAGGACTAACAGCAAGCCGAAAATTGAAAGGCGTAGCCGAATACCGGATACCAAATTCCTGTTTTGCATTATTACCTTCCGTTTGTTTTTTGTATTGTTATAAGATTAATTTTAAATCTACGGTCTAGGTAGCAATTGGAATGCCACTATACGCAGCACTTAACAAAAACTGATTTCTATATTATATTCAATCACTTAAAGCTTCGCCAGGATCTTAAATGCCTGACTTATATTGTCCGATAGCAGGAGTACATGTCCGTTCAATGTGTCCGGTGGACAGTTAATGAGTTACTCCGACAGGTTATTAGTAGTCGCACTATATAATCAGTTTCTTACTTGAAAGAAAATCTATTATTCTTGGATGACAGATGCATCCATCCTAGCGATCTTTCGACTAGATACACCCCGCATCTGGATACGGCGTTTCGTCACTTGGCACTAATTCAGGAAATTGGCTTATGATTTTCAGATAAAGCTTATTGTCCCTCAACGCTATTAATTGCATTCTAGCGAGATGAAAGTCATCAATTTCGGGATTAAATTGCATAATTAAAGGTAATGTTTCTAATAGAGCGGATTCCGAGTATCCTATTTTCCAACTGGCTAATGCTAGATGTAATGGGTCTTGCGATTCTTCACTACCAGTAAAAGGATAGTGTTGTTTTAACATATACTCTATTAATTCAATTCTTCTACTCTTTACCGCATAATAGAGCATGGTCTTACCGTTTCGATCAATACTCTTAGCGTCTAAACTATTCGCATTTAGATAGGTTATTTCTGATTGTTGCAGAATTCGCCAATTAAATTTTTCATAATCCAAATAAGTTGGAAAAACTCCAAGTTCCGTTAGAGCAATAATATCTTCGGTTTTGTTGGAGGAAAGGCTGGCATAGAAGAGCCACGTCAGTTCCTCGTCCGAAAAAGTTCGACTTTGTATAAAATTTGTAAGCCATTCTGGAGAATGTCTGGGTCTTGAGTAGTAGGCCTTTCCAAGTTCTCGGTTTTCTTCGACGTATCGTTGCCTGTTACTCAGCGCACCTTGGAAACAATCGACGTGATCCGGATCTCTTATGGCTAAATCTGCCTTCATGATAGCAGCGTCAAAGGTATCCTTATCATTCGAGTTATGAAAGCTAGCCATAGAGGAAAAGTGCGGCGGTTGCCATACCTCTGAGATCTTTTCCTGTAAAGCATCGCAGTTTTGAACGGCGATTTCATAAGGATATTGCCGATATTCTTCGGACAAGAAGTTGTGTTTTTGATTTTCTAAATGCGAGATTAACTCAGAATTAAGAAGCTGGTGTTTGTATTCAATTGGACGGCCGAGTGACATCAGATCCAATCCATACTCTTCCTCTAATCGCAGTACCGTTTCGCTATCAAAACTGTAATGGGTGAGCCGTGTCCAGGTCTCTATGTTCCCGTTGTTTAGGATTTGATGACGAGCGGTTAAGTTTAATTCAGCGAGCTTCTTTATTAACGAGACATGCCCTGAAATGTTCTTAGAAATTGACATGTCCTGACTAAGAGCCCTTAGAGCGATCTCTAAGGCGTTCGTTAGATATTCATTTGACATAGGCTCCGCTCCAGCGTCGAATAATGCATCAGCCACATCATGCATTCCTGCAGCAATAACAAATTCCAGCAAGTAAATTGGTGCTCTCTTATTTGTGGAAACGATTATTTCCGTTGGCTTTTCGACGTAGCTTAATAATTCTAGTACTTGCTGTTCGGTAAGCTTTTTGGATTTAATAAACGCAACAATATCGTTTACGGTGGGGGCCTCAATCTTGATAGCATCTATTCGCTCTTCGGCACTCATATTTTGGTAACCGATAAGGTTTTTAATTGGGTGTTCTTTTTTAATTTGAATTTTAAAAGGCAAAGAGCTGTCAGCTCCAATCAGTTCCATGAGTTGACTGGTGAGTGCTTTATTTTCTTTAGCGACCCGAGACTCTTTGACCAATTGCTCGACTAGCCAGTCTTGGGCAAAGTTGGAGTTTCGAAAGTGCTCAATTGCATAGGCTATTTCGTCTTGACTAAATCCTTTTTCAATCCAATCACTCGCACTATTTTGCATGGCAATTTCCCACTTCCTTATCATTTTACTGTATCCATTAGTAAACTCTTTACATTGTAAATGGGAGGAGGGAAGTTGATTTAATTCCATTTCGACAGCAGAGTTCTCGGTAGTTATTTTAGGAGTATGACTGCTATCCTCACTTGCTACTTCTTGAAATGGTTCTTCATAAGTAATATTTCTCTCGGACGTTAGGTACCATATAATCGCTAGGGAAATAGTAAATATTAATAGTAATCTTTTTGTTTTTGTTTTTGTTTTTGTCATTTGTTAGCTACTTTTCCATGTTTTAAAAAAATTATAAATATCCGTCTATAAGCAATGAAATTGAGATAGGCTTCATGAAGAGAATTTGAGAAACAACTAAAACAAACGACTCTTTACCTTTTCCCTATAACGTCGTGATAGTTTTAAAACTTTCCCATCATTAAGCACAACATCAAAGTCACCAGTTTCTAGTGGCTGTATCTCTTTGATACGATCTAAATTGACGATGGTTGATCGGTGAATTCTAATAAACTGATTGCCGTCGAGTTTTTTCTCTAAGTTAGTCATGGTTTCGCGAAGAGGATAAATGCGCTCGCTGATGGTGATATTCATATAATTACCCGAAGCCTCTATCCAATCGATATCGGAAATCTTTAGAATAAACTCCTTGCCGATTTTCTTAACTAACAGTCGGTCAGGCTGGGTATTTTGTGTATCGTCATCGTTTGAGTTCTGTTCGGCATCCTGATCACCCGTCTCCACCATCTTAGCTTCGCCTCGCAATCGGCTAATAATAAATCGGTAAATATAGATAAACCCTAGAAACTCAAAGTAGGTAAACACATCTTTGCGGTATTCATAAATCAGCTCACTTGACCAATTACCAAAGTCATACTGATCACCAACGAGCCAATAGTAGAGTTTTCGCAGTATTACCATTCCCGAGACATGGATAAGCGAAAAGATAAGAGTAAATAGGCCGTGAACGAGTAAGTTACGAACGAATCTTGTGTTGTATAGCGAGAAGTATCGGTCGACTAACATGATGCCCGGGATCAACAAAATCAGCATTAAACGACTACTTAGCTCCCAGCTTAAAGGTTGCCAATGCTCTAGGCTAAGCTCTAGCCGTTGGTAGTCATCGACGATTGATTCGGCATCGAACCAAGATTCAATAAATGCAATGCTGAGCAAAACTAAAACGATATATAGAAACTCGTATCGGTCGTAGTGTTGTCTATTCATGGTTTTCCTATCGCGTCATTGTTTGAAATTAAGCAATGACAGCTACTAAAACTGTTTAATGGGCAAAACCGCTCGTCACATTATCCTGCCGCTTA
>CAJQOL010000215.1 GCA_905479925.1 uncultured Kangiellaceae bacterium
AATTACTGGTAGAAGCTTATCATAAAGCACAAATTGACCCGACCACAGTTGGTTACATCGAATGTCATGGAACCGGGACCAGTCTCGGTGACCCAATAGAAATTCAGGCAATGAAGAAAGCTTTCACAGAGCTCTACAAAAAGCACAATAAGGCGCCCCCGCAAAAGCCACATATTGGCTTAACTTCGGTTAAAACCAATATTGGACACTTGGAAACTGCCGCGGGTATCGCTGGAATTCTAAAAGTTTTGCTCTCTATTAAAAACCGCGAAATACCTGCGTTACTTCATTTTGAGAAACAAAATCCATTTATTAAACTTGAAAATACGCCATTTTACTTGGTTGATAAAACTCAGCCTTGGGAAGCCGCTCAAGATGAAAAAGGCAACTCACTGCCACTCCGGGCCGGGATCAGCTCTTTTGGCTTTGGTGGCGCTAACGCTCATATCATTTTAGAAGAATATGTCGGTATGCAGAATAAGGCAAAGTTACTCAATAAAGGGCCAATGCTATTTCTTCTTTCTGCTAAAAGTGAAGAAAGGCTTAGTGCATACGCAAAGAACATGTTGAATCATATACAAAGCCAGTCTAATCGACTGATCGACATCGTTTATACCTCTCAAGTTGGACGTAATGAAATGGTTGAGCGACTCGCCGTTGTCGTGAATTCAGTTGATGAATTAACGGAAAAACTTGCAGCATTTATCAAGGGTGACAGATATATTGACGGACTTTTTGTCGAAAAGTCGAACTCAAAGTCTGCAGCTAAAGACTTCGATACCGCTATACTCGAAAATTGGATAAATACCAACAACATAACTGATCTTGCGGGCGCATGGACAAAAGGCGCGATAATTGACTGGAATAGCCTTTATACAGAAATTAAACCCAACAGGATCAGTTTACCGAGTTATCCGTTTACCCGACAAAGATGTTGGTTTTCATCGCCTAAGCAGAAAGAGGACCATACCGAACAAAACTTGAGTTTAGCAACGACCAACCTGTCAATCTTGCACCCCCTAGTTCACCGTAATGTGTCTACTTTGATGGAGCAAAAATTTTCTTCACAATTTTCAGGTAGCGAATTTTTCTTTTCTGACCACGTTGGTGGTGGCCAAAAGTTATTACCAGGGGTGGCCTATATGGAAATGATTCGTGCCGCCGGTGAACTCGCAGGAGGGTCACCTGTACAAACTCTTAAAAATATTATTTGGATGCGACCGCTTGTGGTGGACAATAAAGAACAACAGGTCGAAATTTTGTTAGTACCAAGTAGTCACGAGGTGGAATTTGAAGTAAGAAATTCTACTAATGACGAAGCAGTAACTCTTTGTACAGGAAAGTTATCCTACGAACATGAATATGGGCAGACTGAAGTACTAGATGTTGAGGAGATAAAGAGACGATGTAGTAATCAACCGCTGACTAAAAGCGAGCTCTACTCCTATATTTCAAGTCAAGGCTTAGATTTAGGTCGTGGCTTTCAAGTTTCAGAAAGTTTATATGCCAGTGAGGACGAAGCTTTATCGGTGTTAAAACTTCCACAGCATCTTGTATCTCAAGCTGATAAATACTGGTTACACCCTGCACTGATGGACGGCGCTGTGCACTCTACAATGGTGGGATTAGTTAACCAAAGTAAGAATAATATTAGTTTAGGTGTTCCATTCTCGGTTGGAGAAGTTCAAATTTTTGGTTCACTTGAAAAGCTTTATTATGGTTATGCCACTTGGAGTGACGAAAAACCAAAAAATAATCAAAGTGCTCTTAAATTAAACCAGTATTTGTTGGACAGGCATGGCAAAGTGCTTGTGAAAATTAAAGGTTTTGTCGGAAAAACATTACAGCCAGCCCAAGAAGTAACAGTTAAGGACATGGCGCTAGAATCTACAGGATATGGTTCACTTAATGGACAAAGCGACGGGAAACTGACTTCTTTAATACCTGTTTGGAATCCCGTCAAGTTAACTGACTATCCAGCGGTGAAAGCTTCACCACAAACAAAAATATTAGTTGTTGCTGATAATGCGAATCAGTATGAGTGGTTCAAATCTAGTTACCCCAAAGCGCGTAGGCTAAATATTAAGTTAAATTCAAGTGTCGAACAAATGACCCGTGAGCTTAACAATTGTGATTTCGAGACGCTGGTTTGGATCGCCCCAGATTTACCTCGTCATTTAGAACAAAATTCGACCAGTGATAGGCAAATCATTGCGGAGCAAGAAAGGGGAGTTCTATCGGTATTCCGATTAACTAAGTCGTTAATCGAATTAGACTTTGACAGTCAAAATCTACAGTGGACAATTATTACAAATAAAACACAAAAAACTACAGAGAACGAGTTTATTCAACCCACTCATGCCGGCGTCTTAGGGCTAGTTGGTAGCATGGCGAAGGAGTTTCCTCTATGGAATCTACGATTACTGGATATTGATTCTCTTAGCGCCGTATCAGCAATCGAGTGTTTGAGTCTGCCTTGTGATAAACAGGGCAACAATCTTGTCAATCGCAATGGAGAGTGGTTTAGACAAGGACTTGCGCAACTCAACTCTCTGCCCGATTCACCACCCATTTATAAACAAAACGGTGTCTATCTCGTTATCGGCGGCGCGGGAGGTTTAGGAGAGGTTTGGAGTCGCTTTATGATTGAGCAATATCAAGCGAAGATCATTTGGATTGGTCGTCGAAAACCTGACTCAATTATTGAAGATAAGATTAGTAGTCTTGCTAAGCTTGGTACAGCACCGTTGTATATTTCGGCGGACGCGACTAACCTCGATTCCCTACAATCCTCATTACAAACGACATTATCGCACTATGCCGAAATTAATGGTGTCGTCCAATCAGCAATCGTTCTAAAAGACGAGAGTCTATTAAATTTAGATGAAGTAGGTTTTAGAGCTAGCTTGTCCGCGAAGGTTGATATTAGCGTCAATATGAACCTGGTCTTTGGCAGCTTGCCGTTAGATTTTATGGTGTTTTTCTCATCTATTATTTCTTTCATGAAAACACCGCATCAGTCAAATTATGCAGCCGGCTGTACCTTTAAAGATAGTTTCGCACAACGACTACAGCAACAGCATGCTTATCCAGTAAAAACTATTAATTGGGGATATTGGGGCAATGTAGGCATAGTGGCCGATGATTCATATAAGAAGGTTATGGAACAAATCGGAGTTGGTTCGATTGAGCCCGAAGAAGGTATGCAGGCACTCAATTATTTACTGAGTGCAGACATCAATCATATGGCTCTTGTGAAAACTTTAGATCAACAAGCTCTTGCTGATATCAGTTTGGCAGAAAGTATCAATTATTCTGTTAATCTCGATAACTCTGTACTGTCAGAAATTGAGTCGAGCCTTTTGAAAAATTTGCAAGACAATAGATCACTGAAACAACAACACATAGCTTTGGATGATGAAGCTCCAAATTCGCAAATGGTCGATTTAATTAGCGAAATTCTTGCAGCGAGTTTAACCTCTATCGGAATATTTAGAAATGGCTCCACTCAGTTAGCCCAACTAGATATCAACAAAACGCCAGCAGATTATTACGAAAAATGGTTGCTTCGTAGCATTAGCTATCTTCAACAACAAAATATATTAGGGGCTAATTTACAGTTTGAAGGAAATCCTAGAAAACTCGAAGAATTATGGAAAGAATGGGAGTCAAACAAATCTGACTGGTCTGATAATAGTAATCAACAAGCACAGATGACTTTATTAGAGTCATGTTTAAAAGCGTTGCCCGCCATTCTTAGTGGCGAAAAACCTGCTACTAGCATACTGTTTCCAAACGCTTCTATGGAGTTGGTGGAAGGCATCTATCGAGATAACGTGATTGCGGATTACTTCAATGAAATTCTCGCTGAAACACTGGTTTCATTCATTGAAAAACACCGTATTAAGAACAAAGGTCAACCAATACGGATTTTAGAAATCGGTGCAGGCACTGGAGGTACGACAGCAAACTTATTGCCGTTGTTAGTTAACTACGATATAGCCGAATACTGCTATACAGATTTATCAAAAGCGTTCCTCATGTACGCGGAACAGCATTTTCAACCGCAATATCCTATTATCACGACAGAAATTTTTGACGTTTCGAAGCCCCTTGCATCACAATCGATAAAACCTAACCAATACGATATTGTTATCGCAACCAACGTATTGCATGCTACGCCGAATATTAGGGAGACTTTAAGAAATTCAAAGGCGGCTCTAAAAAATGGCGGAGTACTTTTGTTAAATGAAATTAGCAATTGGTCGTTCTATACCCATTTAACATTTGGCTTATTAGAAGGTTGGTGGTTGCACGAAGATACGAACTTAAGAATCCCCGGAAATCCGGGGCTTGAATCGAATAAGTGGAAAGAAATACTTGAAAATGAAGGGTTTGATACAACGTTATTTCCCGCCGAAAGTGCACATCAATTTGGTCAGCAGATTATCGCTGCTAGTAGTAATGGCGTTGTTCGTCAGCGACTAGTAAGAGAAAAATTGACAGTGAATTCGTCCAAACTTTCTAATAATCATTCTATCCTCCCGGAGCCTAACGAAAATAATCTTAGTAACATGCTGTTAGACAATAATCCTGATAGGCTAGTATCAACAACTAGTCATACCGGGCCTGATTACATTCGAAAGATTGTCATCGCAAAACTGTCTGAATCTCTTAGAATGGATATCGATCTAATTCAGAACGAGGCTTCTTTCTTCGACTACGGTGTCGATTCTATTGTCGGAGTGAGCTTGATTCGGACTATTAGTGAAGCGCTAAAAATTGAATTAGAAACGACAAGTTTGTTTGAAAATAGCACCGTAAACCAGTTGACGAGTTACATATGGAAAAATTGGCAAGAAACAATTGCTAGTCAGCTCGACCAACTTTCTCAATCTGAAAAGACTATTTCCGAACACCGAGAAATTGGTGATTCTTCTGTCGGTAGAATTTCGGAACAATCAGTAACCGACCATATACACAAATCAGTTGTTCAAGGCTTGTCTGATTCATTGAAAATGGAGAAAATCCTTATTAGGCCTGATGAGTCTTTCTTTGACTATGGCGTTGACTCTATCGTTGGAGTAAGTCTAATAAGAAGAATAGCTGACTCTTTGCAAATTGAATTAGAAACTACCGTCCTGTTTGAAAATAGCTCGGTAAATCAACTTTCTGAATTTATATACCGTAATTGGCACAGCCAAATCACTAATCAAATGACGGAAGCTACCGCCGAGACATCCGAAGTTATGGCGATAGTAGAAGTAAACAAGTCATTAAGCGAACAACCTAGGATAATGCGTTCTCGTTTTGAGGAATCTAGGCCATCGAGCAATGACAAAAACCTCACTTCAGAAAGCCAGCTAACTAAACCATTCCAACCGATTGCCATAATTGGGATGAGCGGAAAAGTTGCGGCCGCCGAATCTTTGAGCGAATTCTGGACTAGTTTGAAGCAAGGTAATAGTTTAGTTAAAGACATTCAGCGATGGCAGAAGCAAGAATGTATCAGTGAAGGATTCGATATAGGTGATTATTGCAGCAAAGGTGGATTTCTCAACGACATAGATTTGTTTGATGCGGAATTCTTTAGAATTTCGGAACAAGAAGCCACCTATATGTGTCCTCAGCAAAGGTTATTCCTAGAGGAGTCATGGAAAGCGCTGGAAGATGCAGGCTACGCAGGTACCAATACGAGTGGTATGCAATGTGGTGTCTACGCCGGTTGCACGGATTCTGAATACAGTGATCATTTTACCCAACCACCGTCACATGTATTTTGGGGAACTTCTGAGTCAATTATTCCCGCTCGCGTATCCTACTACCTAAATTTGCACGGACCCGCCGTGGCCGTTGATACGGCATGTTCAAGTTCAATTGTTGCTATTCATCTCGCCTGCCAAAGTTTATGGTCTGGAGAAACGACCATGGCAATTGCTGGCGGTGTGAGTATGCAGGTGTCGCCGGGCTACTATCAAGTAGCTAACCTCGCGGGTATGCTATCGAATTCCGGACAATGTTATACGTTTGACAATCGCGCCGACGGATTTGTACCCGCCGAAGCAGTAGGTGTCTTGGTGCTAAAGCCATTACAGACTGCGTTAACAGACCGTGATCATATTCATGCAGTTATTGCGGGTATAGGCGTAAACCAAGACGGTACAAGTAATGGATTGGTGGCCCCTAATGCCAGAGCACAACAGAGACTCCAGAGCGAAGTCTACAAACGATTTGACATCGATCCTGAGAACATCCAATTGGTGGAAGCACATGGTACAGGGACTCAATTAGGAGATACCTTAGAGTTTAATGCTATCAGTCGAACCTTTCATAGTTTTACTAGTAAACAACAATATTGTGCAATAGGTTCGGTAAAAACCAACGTCGGTCATGCAGGTCCAGCAGCGGGTATAACTGGGCTGCTTAAATTGATATTGTCTCTTAAGCACAAACAAATACCAGCGACCTTAAACTATGAACAAAGTAACGAAGCGATTAAAGTTGAATCAAGCCCGTTCTATATCAATACAGAATTAAGTGAATGGAAAGTTAAAGATGGACAAAAACGAACAGCAGCGCTCAGTTCATTTGGTTTTAGTGGAACTAATGCTCATCTAGTACTGGAAGAAGCACCGACGACAGACGCGACAGTCGAATCTTCGCAAGCGAAACTAGTGGTTATTTCAGCGGAATCTTCGGAGACATTACGACAACAAGCTATAGAACTCTTTGATTATCTGCAAAATTCTAAAGAATTTACTTTAAATGATATTTCATTCACGTTGATGACGGGAAGGGTTCATCGGCGGCATCGAATGGCCTGTATTGTTAGCAGCAAAGATGAACTCTCCGACCAACTGAATCATTGGATAAATACGGGAATGGCGAGTGGAGTCTTCACTTCAACCATTAACGAAGATAAGATCCATGAAAGAGTGTCTTTGAAAAAATTTGGCGAACATTGTATTAAACAATGTCAAAATACCGATAATGTTGAATTGTATTTAGAAAGCTTAGAGACGATTGTTGACTTATACATGCAGGGCTATTCGTTAGATTATGTCAAACTTTGTTCCGAAAAATCTAAGCGTGTGCCATTACCAATAACGCATTTGTCTCCAAGAAAATATTGGATTGATCAAAAACCTATAAAACAAATCCATCATTCGGAAAATCTAATAAAAATTCATCCAATGCTGCACAAAATACAGTCTGATTTGCAGCAGCCTCAATATCTTACCTATCTTAATGGCAATGAATTATTCATTGCTAATCATCGCGTTGATGGAAATAGAATAATAACGGCTTCGGTTTATCTCGAATTGATTAATGCAGCAATTTCACATGCTTTTCCAAAGCAGCCCAATTCAGAATATTTAGAGTTATACAATATCATTTGGTCTGAGCCGATAGTCGTTAATGGTGAAACCAACATCACTATTAACTTATCGACACAAGATACCAAAAAACAAGCAAATGACTCTATTGATATTGAGTTCAAAGTCTTTAGTCCTACAGGCATTCATTGCCAAGGAAAAGCACTTCGTCGACCTGTATCTAACCCTAGAGTGATAGAGTTAGAACTCGTTAAGTCTGGAATGAAGCCCGAGCAAACTATTGTGAATCGTATTTACAGCTCTTTATCTAATAGAAGTCTTGAGTATGACGAGTCTCACAGGGCAATTACGACAGTGTTCGTTGGTAAAAACGAAATTGTTGCCGATTTGGAACTGCCATGCTCTCTTGAGCAATCTTTTGATGAGTATTTCTTACATCCCGTTTTATTAGATAGCGCATTACAAGCGTCGGTTTCCCTAGGTGATCTAAACCATGACCTAAACTACCAACCATCTTCACCTATTTCGGTTGAGTCAATGAATGTATTAGCTAAATTCTCAAAGGCGATGACTGCTTGGATACGCTACGTCGATGATGAGAGCTCTGCAAATATTATCAAAATTGATATCGACATGTTCGATGATTCGAATAAACTCTGCCTTCAACTTAGAGGGGTGACCTATGAAAAAGTTAAATCGGACGAATCTGTTGGGACTAAGACATGGTGGAAATTCTATTCAAATTCTAAAGCTTGTGGCACTAACACTTCATCGTTAATGTCACCAAGTCCTTTTGAAAAAATGATGTTGTTAATCAAACAAGAGCTAGCGTATCAACTGGAACAACCCATACACAGGATTGATACTAAACGTACATTTTTTGACCTGGGTATTGACTCCGTTGGAATGACAAGTGTACTCAACGAGATTAATCGCCTATTAAAGACGTCTGTACAGCCCAGTATTATTTTTGAGCATTCGAATGTTGAATTGTTAGCTAAATATCTGGTGGATTCGTTCCAAGGGACAATTAGTGCGCTCGCAGTCGAACGGCTCTCGTTTCCAATAGACTACGCTGCACGAATCGATGTTGGAAATTCGGCTCTACCTCCTATAGATTCGAACAAAGATCTTACGGACCAGGCGATAGACGGCAACACTAATAGAGAAAAAAAGTCCGTTATCTATAAGCCCAAAGAATTACTCGTAGCAATGCAAACTGGATCCAATGGCGAGTCAATATTTGCTGTGCCAGGTGTTGGCGGAAGCGTTTTGACATTGCAAGCTTTTAGTCTCGCATTCGCTAAGTCTAATCCATTTTTTGGTCTTCAAACGGTGAATGTTGATAATCAGGTTTTTGCTTTTGATAGTATAGAAGATATGGCCGTAGCTAATATCGCCGCCATTAAAACAAACCAAAACGTGGGGCCTTACCATCTAGTTGGATATTCCTTTGGTGGCGTGGTTGCCTTTGAAATGGCAAGACAATTGGCGATACAAGGTGACCGTGTAGCCACTTTAACCTTGGTTGATACTTTAGTTCCAACGCTATTCGATGGATTAAACTCGCACGATGAAGCAACCATGCTTTTCGAAATCTACCAAATAGCGATGCGATTACTAGGTGCTTCTCTAGAACTATCTGAACTTAAAAAAATTCCAGTTAGTGAACGTAGCAACTACATATTGTCTCAACTTTCGGAGCAGGGAATAACGGTTTCTGGAGAGCAGTCTTCTTTATTGGAAGTGATTGAAAAAAATGGAGTTTGCCAGAGTAATTATAGACCTGGAAAGTTGCCGGGAAATATTCCGGTGACTTTATACCGTGGAACTGAAAGGTACGCTGATATGCAGCCACTACCCGATGATTACGGTTGGAATGAGTTTCTCGATAAAAAACTGACTGTCGTTGACATCCTTGCCAACCATTCGTCAATCATGAATACCGAAAACGCATCCAAAATTGCAAAAAAGGTTAAAACGCTTATTAATAAAAAGGAAACAGCGATATCTATTGCTAAAAAATAAAAAAATAACTCATTCTTTGAACACTTAATATTGGTAAATTGCTATGAAATTTCTCGAAAAATTCGCCCGCTATTTTCTAGCTGCGTGGTTTATGATATGTGCCGTTGATGGATGGAGCTATCTCCTATTCGACGCACATCTTTTTGGCGATCACAAAGGCTATCTGTATCTTTCTAACCTTGTAGAAGCAACCTATTTTTGGGCATTCCTAAAGACAATTCAGCTAGTAGGAGCTTTGAGTTTGTTATTTAACTATAAGCCAGCGCTAGGTTTAGCATTAATCACTCCTATCTCTGCCGTCTTGTGTCTGTTTTACATCTTTGAACTACAAGTCTATATTCCAATCGCAATTTTGATAATTATCGCTACTCTAGTGTTAGGTAGGGCTTACCTGGAAAGTTTTAAAAAGTTAATGAAAGACTACCCATAGCGATGCAGGAATTAGTTTCGCCATCAATTTTAATACGCTGATAGAAACAGTTGTTATATCGAATGGCTACCCAGTAAAAATCAATCACATCAATACAAACACACATTTGGAGCAAAAATGGAAACCGTTAATACAACAGAAAATCATTTACTCAATAGCAATAATAAACCAAAAAAAAGGCGACGAATTTTGAGATTTTTTGGCATTAGCCTAGGCTTGCTGTCGTTAATCATGGTCGCCTGGCATTTTGTTTGGAAATATTCAGGTTCTGGTGAATGGGAGTTTGTCCACGAAAAAGAAGGTACTAAGGTTTTTTCACTAAAGACTCCAGGTGTCACACTACAAAAGTACAAAATGATAGGTCAGTTTGATGCCAAACTAGGTCCAATAATGAAAGTAATGAGAGACCCTGACGCCTGTGATGACGTGGGATGTTTTGACTCTCGAATTCTGAACAACAAAGATTTCCCAAGGTATGTCTATTATACTTTTAAATACCCCACCCCGAAGCCTTTCAAACCGAGAGAATTTGTAGTCTTGTCGGAGTTTCACCAGGACCCAGATACTAAAGAAATATATGTAGATTTTCAAGCCGCGGAAGGTCTGTTACCTCCAGACGATTGTTGTGTAAGAGTAACAAAAATGCATAACAAGTGGATGTTTCGCCCACTTTCAAACGGAAAAGTTGAAGTTGAGTTTATTATTGATGCTGATTTAGGTGGTTCCTTACCTTACTTCTTATTGAACGCTAGAATGCGTGCAAACATACATACAAATGTTACGGAAATCCAGGAGGTTCTAGATAGGGATGAATACCAAAACATCAAGATTGATTACGTTCTAGAAGTTGATGAAGACTTGGAGCAAATGTCAGAGAAAGATGAAGATATCGAAGTTACCGTTTCGCCATAGATAGAGGTTGCTATACCTAGGTATCTCGGTTAACGCGTATGCCTAGGTCGAGATTCCCGTTAGGGAACACATACGACCAGAGTCGGAAATTATCTGTATTTCATATCACTGCACTAAAAGCCGGCGTAATTTTGTTGTAACTGCTGCATAAAAGTGTTTTGTAACTAAACAACTTCTAAAAGAGCCTGGTAATGGAAATAGTATTTGATTTATTGAAAAAAATTATCGATAAAAATGTCAGCTTATCGTTGCAAGATAACGAATTGCACTTTAGTGATCCCAAAGCGTTACTATCTAAATCGGAAAGAACCAATATCGCTAAATTCGAAAAAGACATAATTAAAATGTGTTGCAATATTCCATTGTCAAAAAGCCAGCGAATGGAGTTTGAAAGACTAAAGGATGGTGAAAACAAAACGCAAAACAATAGTCCGTTCTGCCTAAAGCTGGGTGCATCATTCCATTTGGCGAAATTAAACCTTGCTTGGAAAATATTGTTGCAGGACTTCCCACGACTAAGATCAACCATCGTTGAAAAACAGGGCGATACCATCTATTCTCCCAACGATAAAAAGCTATTCAAAATTAAAGAGCGTAGGGTCAAACTAACTAAAGGAATGGATGAGTCTACTTACATCCAATCGCAAATTGATAAACCATTTACTGTTCAAGATAATTTCCTCTTAAGAGCAGAAGTAAGCGTGTTTTCAGCCACTAAAAAGTATCTATTAATTACAATAAGTAGTGTTCTAGCGGATGCCAAACTAGCTAAGTCGATAGTCTCTCGATTATTAGCTATTTACAACATGCTTGGGCGAAGCGAGAAAAAGCATTATATACACAGTAATATATTGGACCAACACCGTCAGGCAATAGAGGATATACACTATTACAAGTCTTCGAGGGCAACTTCAGATAGAGCATACTGGAGTAGTCAACTAGAAGATGCCGTTCCCATACTAAAACTGTATGGAACAAGCTGCGCTAAACAGGAAGTTAATGTTCCGATTAAAAGTGAAATAGAGCTTAAGTCGAAGCGCGCGATTCAAGTATATGCTAACTCGCATGAAATAGAATCTAGCGCGATATTTCTTGCACTATTCAAGCACTTGCTCTACAAGCTTTCTGGTCAAAAAGATATCACTATTGGATTGGTAAAGGGAAACAAATATTGTCCGACTTCGCTCAATGGCGTTTTTAGCGATATGGTGCTTGTTCGAACTACCTGTGAGGAAAAGATTCTATTGTCGGAATTTTCAATCGCGGTTCAACAAGCTGTTTTAAGTAGTCTAAACCATTCCAATTACCCGCCGTCAAGAATGGTCGAAGAAAAGGTTATTACTAAAGACCATCTGGATTCTCTATTTGGTATTACTTTTGAGTATCAAACGTACCAATCAAAAGCTCCTTCCTCTAAAGACTTTCGAGCCAATAAGCTAAATTTAGAGTTAGAGGCATTCAATGAAAATCGACTTTCTCTTAACCTAATTGTAGTCGAAAAAAAGGATTCAGTTCTGTTAAAGATTAACTGCCAGAGTGGGGCACTATCACAGGCTTCCCTGGATTTGCTTTTAAGCCGTTTTAAGTATCTTTTGGAATCGATAAGTGTTAGCGCAAACCCTCTAATGCAGGACTGTTTGGTAACGACCAAAAGCGAACAACAAATGCTTGTTACTGATTTCAACAATACTTATGTTAAATTCAAAAATGCGGTTAATCTACACGATTTATTTATTGCTCAAGTTATGGATAACGGTAATAAAATTGCCGTTCTTTTTAACCAACAAGCGTTAACTTATTCGGAGCTCTTCAACAAAAGCAAAGCTCTTGCCGCATATCTTCAATCTTCGGGTTCGAGGCCGGGTGATTTGATTGGTCTATGCACCGAAAGAACCCCCGACATGCTAGTTGGGATGCTGGCTATCTTGATGGCAGGTAGTGCATACGTCCCCTTAGACCCAGAATATCCTGAAGAACGTCTCGCTTATATTCTTGCTGATAGCCAAGCGAAAATCGTAATTACTCAAACCAAGCTTATTACTAAACTCAAAACACTGATCCCTCAAGATACTCAGATAATAGAGGTTGACTTACAAAAACGAAAAATCCGTAAATCAACTGACAGCTTTGACCTAGACAAATCAATCAATGGTCTATCTTCTAACAGTCTTGCTTACATCATCTACACTTCTGGTTCAACAGGTAAACCTAAAGGCGTTGCAATAGAACACCATAGCGCTGTTGCATTAGTTAATTGGGCATCGCAAATCTATACTAGCGAAGAAATGAAGTGTGTTTTGGCTTCAACCTCCATTTGTTTTGATCTATCTGTTTTTGAAATATTCGTAACTTTATCTAAGGGAGGTACGATCCTTTTAGCAAGAAACGCGTTGGAGTTAGCTAATATTGGCGCCAAGGACCAAGTCACCTTGATTAATACCGTCCCATCAGCTATCGCAGAATTAGTAAGGGCGAAAGCAATTCCCCGGAGCGTAAAAACTATTAATCTCGCTGGGGAGCCACTTCTCCCTAATTTAGTAAACGAAATTTACCAAACTACAACGGCTGATAAAGTTTATGACCTATACGGTCCATCCGAAGATACTACCTACTCTACTTTTATACAGCGAAAATTAAACGGCCCTCAAACCATCGGTCGTCCTATAGCCAACACACGAGTTTATGTTTTGGACGACGCTCAAAACCTACAGCCAATCGGTGTACCTGGAGAACTACACTTGTCGGGCGATGGTTTAGCTCGTGGATACTTAAACCAGCCTGAACTCACGCGTGAGAAGTTTATTGCAAATCCATTTGAAGAAAAACAAAGAATGTACAAAACAGGCGATCTCGCACGCTGGAATAAGGATGGCACCATAGACTACATGGGGCGAATTGACAATCAAGTAAAAGTCAGAGGTTATAGAATTGAGGTCGGGGAAATTGAAGCTCAACTAAATAGTCATCCTAGAGTCAAAGAAAGCGTTGTTATTACTCAGGGTGAACTAGACAACAAAAGTTTAGTCGCTTTTTACGTGCTACATAAAGCTTCCGACAATCAAGAAGAAGGTTCAGCGAAGCATGAAATTGAAATTGAAGAAATAGTTTCCTTCTTAGGCGCAGAGCTACCTAACTATATGATCCCACAAATGTATCGCTCTTTAAGCGTAATTCCATTAACCCAAAATGGAAAAATTAACCGACGTGAACTGGAATCTTACAATATCCAAGCGAGTAACCATAAGGAATATATCGCGCCCACAACAGAACTAGAACAAATCTTAGTGAAATGTTTTTCACAGGCTCTTGGTATACCAGCGAATGATGTCAGTATAACCAATAATTTCTTGGAGTTGGGTGGGCATTCCTTATTGGCGTATCGGTTGATTAGCACATTACAGAACAAAATGTCAGTTAATATATCTCTGAAAGTTTTACTTGAAGCGAATTCGATTCGAGAGTTGTGCCAAGATATCGAACTGGGAGACTTGTCTCGTTCACCGTTGATAGAAAAAGCTGACGCTAGCGACTTTAAAACCGGATACCCACTCAGCTACTCACAAGAGCAACTATGGACTCTCGAAAAGTTGCAGGTTGGAGGCACCGCATATAATGTTCCTAAGGCGGTTTTACTTAATTTTGAAGTCGACATTAATCAAATTCAAGCAAGCATTAATCAAATAGTTGAACGCCACCAGTCACTCAGAACAATTTTCCCTGAGTTCCACGGTCAACCAAAACAAGTGATATTGGAACATCTAAACGTTAACCTTGAAGTCTCAGATTTGAGTCACTATAAAGACCCGATTGTTCAACAGGAAACGGCAGACAAAATTTGTCAAAATTCCGCATCGACAAAATTTGACCTAGAACATGGACCGCTGATAAAAGTTAGTGCGATAAAGTTAGCTAGCCAGAAAAATATTATCATGTTAACAATGCATCATATTATTTGTGATGACTGGTCATTTAATATTATATTGAACGCAATCTATGCTGGTATTAAAAATCTTCCCGAAGAAGAAATACCAACCGAATCTAACTCAAATATTGAGTACACTGATTATTGTGTTTGGCAAAGAACGAGCATGGCTAAAAGCAGTCAGACAGTGAAAAAATTGGACTACTGGGAACAAAAACTTGCAGGAACTAAACAGAGTATAGGTCTGTTAACCGATTTTCCTAGACAAACCGTACAGTCATATAATGGCGGAGAAGAAAGATTCCTAATTGATGAAGAGCTAACTGGTGGACTAAAAATACTCGCAGACTCAAACAACGTATCTATGTTTATGACACTCATAACCGTATTTAAAGTAATCCTTTTTCGTTATACAGGTAATGAAGATATTTGCGTTGGCAGTGTTGTCGCAAACCGTCAACAACAAGAAATTGAAGAGTTAGTAGGTATGTTTGTTAATACCTTAGCTTTGAGAACTGATATTCTAGCAAATGACACCTTTGAGGATGTATTACAGAAAGTCAAAGCTACTTGTTTGGATGCCATTGATAATCAAGAGGTGCCTTTTGATAAAGTAGTTGAGTTGTCGAGGGTCGAACGCAATTCTTCAATGAATCCTCTGTTTCAGGTTATGCTTATATTACAGAATATACCTATGGAATCCTATAGCAAGGAGTTTACGGAATATTCCGTAAGACGAGTAGCCAGTAAATTTGATTTTACCATTGAGCTTTTTGAAAGCGAAAAGGGATTGCAAGGAATCATCGAATACGACACGCAATTGTATAAGCCCCAAACAATCCAGACAATATGTCTTCATTTTATCGCTATTTGTGAAGCTGTTTGTAAACAACCAAAAACACAGCTACATGCTATAGATTACTTAAGCGACTCAGAAAATAAGCAATTATTAGAAGACTTTAACCAAACTGAGCAAGAATATTTCGGCGAACAGTGTGTTCATTCACTATTTGAGAAAACGGCTAGTCAATTTCCAGACAAGGTAGCGGTTGTGTACAAGTCGCAGGACTTTACCTCTCTACAATTAAGCTATCAAGAGCTCCATCAAAAATCGCGTCAACTAGCATTATATTTACAGCAAAAAGGCGTCACGAACGATACGCTAGTTGGATTGTATGCCAACAGATCGATAGAAATGCTAATTGGTATGATAGCGATATTGCAAGCCGGCGGCGCATATTTGCCGTTAGACCCTGACTTCCCTCAAGAGAGAATTCAGTACATGCTTGAAGATAGCAATACGTCAATAGTACTCACTCAACACGGACTTCATCAAACAATTAAATCGTTTGTTCCTGAAAGCGTTGAGCTTTTTTGCCTCGACTCTGACTGGGATACTATGCTCAACTCACTACCGGACACGTCTTCTCAGAATGCTTTATTGCAACAAGCGTCCTCTCCCCGGGACCTCGCATACGTTATCTATACTTCAGGTTCTACTGGCAATCCAAAGGGAGTGATGATTGAACATAGGTCATTTGTTAATTTCATTCTTTCTATGTCTAATGACCCGGGCATCACTCAACAAGATAAGTTGTTAGCTATAACTACTATCTCTTTTGATATCGCCGGTCTAGAACTTTTTCTACCACTGATTAGCGGTGCTGAGGTTTGTCTTTGCGCTAAGGAAACACTTCAACAAAGCGAAAGTTTAAGCAACATAATTAGTCATTATCGACCAACACTCATGCAAGCGACGCCCGCGACTTGGCAAATGCTATTTCATGCGGGGTGGCAGAATGAAGAATCGGTAAAGGCGCTATGTGGCGGTGAGGCTTTAACAAGTGCTTTAAAGTCTGACTTTTGTAAAACCAAAACTCTAGCGTGGAATATGTTCGGCCCAACTGAAACAACAGTTTGGTCCAGCATCTCCAAAATTTCTAAAGATAAACAAATTTCTATCGGAAAACCGATTGCTAATACCAAAATGTATATTCTCGATAGCTTCAATAATCTTGTACCAATTGGCGTTGTCGGTGAATTATATATCGCAGGTGATGGATTGGCGAGGGGGTATCTAAATCGTGAAGAGCTAACACGTGAGCGATTTATCCAGAATCCCTATCAGGTTAGTGGACGATTATATAAAACAGGTGACCTA
>CAJQOL010000216.1 GCA_905479925.1 uncultured Kangiellaceae bacterium
TTTTGAACAAAATCCGCTTGATTTGGATGAGATTATGCAGTCAATCGTACAAACTGAAAACTAAGGCGCCTCTGGGGGCATTGTCACGTATGGGCTGTAGCTATAAGTGTTACATTAGGACGGAATGTCCCCAGAACCCCACGCTCAACTCGTCCCAAGCCACTTGCGATAAGGCCGCCAGAGTTTTTTAATTAAATCACATTCATTATAAAAGGACCAACAAGATGACGCGACTTTACCATTTATTCTATCTAACAGCACTTTGGATTTGTGTCTCGACTTCAATATACGCAGCGACTATTAATAAGGAAAATAACGACATTTTTTTTTTGCGCCAGGCAAATGATATACCCCTTGAGACATTTGTGCAGAACTGGCCTGATTTAGCAGCCTGTCTGGACGGGGTTTCGCAAAAGATTGACATAGGTTGTATAGAACAAATCAAGACCATAAACTATCAAGCGGTAATACTAAATTTAAAGGCCCAAAACCTTCGGCATCAACAGTTGCATGACAACGCTCTGCAGCTGATTAATGAAGCAATAAAGCTGCAACCGAACCAGCATTTGCATCACTTCCAAAAAGCGATCACTCTTTATCAACAGCTACGAAAAGCGACCTCAGGTGGTCAAAAATGGATGCTTTCTATCGCTACCGCGAAAGCGTACCAGCAAGCATTCGACCTTAATTCAGAGCCTTTCCATTATCGATATTATCTAAGCTACCACTATTTACAGACACCAGAGTCGGTGGGCGGTAATAAACAAAAAGCACTTAAGATGGCCGAAGATGCTATAGACCAAGGAATTCGAGCCTTTTACCCGGTCCGCGCCGATATTCATTTTGCCCTAGGTAATAAAGAACAAGCACGAGAAGACTACTTACAAGCCCTTAAAAATGAACAATACAAACGCTCATCTTTTAAGAACGCATTAGCCATCTTTAAGGACGAACCCAAGGTCAAATCGCGTTTGCAAAATTTCATCAGAACTGCAGAAGCTAACCTTCATCCATAACTTAGCCGGTATTCACAATCGACTATATTAACAAGGTTAACAAATTTCGAAGCTCAAAGGTTAAGGAAATTCAGATGAAAAAAATGATAAGCGTGATGTTCTTTGTCGTTAGCCTTAAGGGCTTCTTGATAGGGTGCTACCATCTATACTTGCCGTATCACTGGGGTTGGAAAGCCGGACTGTCAGAAACACCGGAAATGCTTGAATGGGCATTAATGAGCCTAAACAATCTATGGAGCCTTCTTATTGTCCTGCTTCACGCATACCTAATGGTTTCCTTCTTGAACAGATTCGAAAAACACCGATACCCAGTTGCGGTAATACTATCTGCTTATTGGTTCCTTCACGCACTGGTAATCACACTGAACCCAATGCCACTGCCTGACAGTATTAACTCGATGTTACCAATTGCGATTGCAATCCCCTATATCCAATCGGTAATATTAGCGTTTGGCGCCAACCAAACCAGAAACTATCTATTAGCGAAAGAAACATTAACGATGCGATCAAAGCGGTTACATCAAGCAAGGAGCTAGCCATGCGTTTTTCATTATTTCCGATTATTCTGATCGTTGTTTTTTTTCAATCAAACTTAGTTTACGGAGCGAGCGTCAAACAAGTAGCGCAACCCTCTATAAAAGAACTGACCCAAATAGCTAAGCTATTTGAAGATGTAGCTCACGCTACGGCAAACAACCGTTCAATCTGGGGTATTGATTTGTATGGACCGTTATTGATCGTAAACCCAAAAACAAGACGAGTTTATTCTAACTTCAACGATGTAACCAACGAAGGCGAAAGCCAGTTACTAATCAAAGCAATTATCGATACAACCAAAGTGGCGCTAAAATCTCATGCGTTATATACGGGTTTGCTGCCTGATGAAGTAAATATTGCCAACACGGCTATTTCCTGGCGAGGACGAGAGTGGGCGATGGTAATGCAGCCCTTACCAAAAGATGAAACGAGTCGCCTTAGCTTGGTTGTTCATGAGTTGTTCCATCGTTCACAGCGCAAACTCGGCTTTGAAATGGCCAACCCATCTAACCAACATCTTGCTAAGAGAGATGCTCGTATTTTGTTGCGCATGGAACTAAATGCCCTAAAGCACGCGCTTAAAGAAAAAACTCTCGAAAAAAGTAAACTGGCGTTAGCACACGCTCTTAGCTTTCGCACCTTACGATATAAACTATTCCCTGATTCAGCATTAACCGAAAATGCACTCGAACTGAACGAAGGGCTAGCAGAATACACGGGACTAATGAGTAATCAATCTAGTATTAATACGCGTAAGTCACGAATGATTAGTAATATCGATAAATTTCTTATTTCCCCTAGTTACGTTCGTTCTTTTGCTTATGTAACGCTTCCTAGCTATGGTCTATTTCTATCGGACGGCTCGAGCAATTGGCTGGACTCTATTGATAACAATACCTCATTAACTGAAACTATTATCGAGACACTTGGTATCTCTTTACCAACGGACTTAGTCGCCGCAAAAGAAACGTTTAAGGGCAATTATGATGGCTTAATCATTGAGGAAGAAGAACATCTACGAGAACAACAGACCATTAGTCTTGCAAAATACCATAAACAGAAATATTTGGAAGATCCTCATTTAGAAGTCTTTCTAGAAAACATGAATATATCCTTTGACCCAAATAACATTATTCCTTTAATCGATATAGGTAGCGTTTACCAACAGATGAGAGTGACGGATAACTGGGGAATATTAACGGTCACTTCTGGCGCTTTGTTAAGCAAAAACTGGAATAGGATTTGGCTGAGCAGACCACTAACACTAACAAACAATGGTGCCGCTGGGGAAGGTTGGGATTTAACTCTTAAAGACGGCTTTTTTATTAAACAGGAAAATAACAATTTCTATTTAGCAAGGCGCAATACTAAATAGTTAGAACCATTAATTTGAATACTCTTCATTGATAAGCAAACTAGTTGATTTTTTCTTCATGCAAAAGAGTAGAAGGGGACTCTTTAACAAAAACGCTACATAAATTAACAGATTTTGAGCGCATTAATGGTTAATTTTAGTATTATCATTAATCAAGCAATTGGGATACTCAAATAAAATGAAAACAAAACTACTATTACTAGCATTGGTTTGCATTAGCGTAATATTTACCGGCTGTGGTGACAGCGACTCCGATGACTCTATTTCAAAGACTATAGACGTATTTTCCAGTAAAGGAGTTTGTTTCGGCGTTACTCAATCCTTATGCATGAGATACGGGGCGGAAGGAGCTTCCGAAAACAATGCTCAACTATTTTTCGGCGAAATTGAAGGATTCAATTATCAGTGGGGTAGAAGTTATTCTTTGTTAATAAAAGAAACGCCAATTAGTAATCCTCCGGCCGACGGCTCCAATATTAGAACCGAGTTAGTTTCCATTCTAACAGATCAAGAAGACGAGGTAGGTACAGCCTACAATTTTGAGTCTATTACTTTACTAGAAGCAACCATAACCTCGGATGAACAAGAAAGGTTCTTTTTCTTAGGGGATGAAATTAGCTGTCCTGAAGTTAATGTTTGCGAAGAGCTAGTTGATATGGCGAACATGGATGCAATAGTCAACCTTCGGTTTGAATATCAAGGCGAAGGAGTAATATCGCTTATTGATTTTGATTGACGCGTCTTTTCTTTAAATTAATTAGCTGCTCGATGTTACTACCATTATAACATCGAGTAGTTTTTTCAATATTTAGAGGTACAGGCGCGACGGTAAATACAGGACTAGATAGTCTTATGAAGAAAAAAGCATTTAATATTTACACTATCCTAATTCTTGCATTTGCAACTTCATACCTGTTTTACTTATTTTTCGACACAGAACCCGCTATAGATAACCTCATAACAGAGAATAGTCGGGCTTCAAATATTTCATCTACTGACGATACATCGGATTTTACACATGAGAGCTACGTCTATAACGAGCTCACTTCCGGTGAATCTAAAGCCCAAGTTCACTCTAAGGAATTAGCAAAAGAAAATCATTCGAGAAACCTTTCCAACGGCTTCCAATCAAAACCAGAATTAAGCATTAGAGACATAGACTTTCCAGAAACAGAATTTCTTGCAAAAATACCCAGCCACTTTGCTGAAAAAATTGATAGATATAGTATTAAGGCAACAAACGAGAAAGAGTTTGGAAGTACTTTCGAAATGGCTGCGGGCTCCCTTAACTATTATCTGACCAATACAGAAGTTAATGACAATAATAGGTCCGAATATCAAGACGCCTATAACTACCTATTATTCTATACGTTATTAGCATGCTGGTCTGAAACTTCTTGCGATGATTTCATTCTCTTAATTTACTCACCGTCTTCCAGGGTTTCATATACCGAATTTTTAACATGGAGCTTTATTTTGGTTGAACGACAAGTTCCTTCAGATAATTTACGAAAAACCATTTCAATTCTGGAAGCAAAAATGACAAATATGGAAATTGATATTGCTAAGTATAAAGCAGAGAATTTTCTATATTATGCAAACCAAGAGGAGTTTGACTTCCCAAGTTTTCTGAGAGACTACTATGGCTATTAGTCGAAGAAAGGTGAGCGATATCCCTGCTCTTTGATGCTATTCGTTTACTAGCTCATAGAATTAATAACTTAGTCTAACTCTAAAAAATCCAACTCTAAATAATCTCAATCTTTATACTATTGGTATTAATCGTTGTACCAAAAAAATTCTTACAGCTAGCGGCAATATCATAAGATCCCGGAGACAAAGGGTAATATTGAAAATTTAGTTTTTCTTTATGACCATATCCAGGTCGCGCTGTGATAACACTGCTTATACCGAATTCGAAGGAATTGTCTTTAGTAAGGACATGGTCATAACGATGCCCATACTTGGAAAAATAGCTTTCTATTTTACTTTTTTCTATAGGCACAGGCACGGCGGCCACTTTTCCTTTGGTTGAAGAAATCAAAAGGTCGCAATAGCTATGCTCGCGCTTAGGCCAAGTTCGATAATTAAATGTCAAATCTCTGTTCGTATGATTTAAAAATACAACACCAAGGTTTAGCTCTTCCTTTTCTTTGTAGCTGCGCTTACCTGTCACTAAACGGGCATAAAGACCGGTCGAAGCACTAAACCGCCAGTCAGAGGAGGGGGCGTCTTTGGCTAATGCCTCTTTAATCGTCTTTCGTCTGCGTTCGTTGGCTGGATATATAGAATCATTTAAATTAGCCGCTTCATGCCCTGAGCCACTCGGTCAAGCATTTACTCTTCAACAAGACGCTTCATCAACGGTGAACCTCTGCGCTCTAAAGCCTTTAAATAAGTTGATTCATCATAAGGCTGACGATTCTTCCAGCAACGAAAGAGTAT
>CAJQOL010000217.1 GCA_905479925.1 uncultured Kangiellaceae bacterium
TATTTCACCGCTAATTAGTGATATCTTGGGTTGGTAGTGCAGCTCCAGTTGGTTATCCCTAATTGCGCTATTGAGCTCGGCGATTAGTGCAAGTCTTTGCGGCGTGTGTTTATCGTCATTTGAATCATAGAATTTAATACCACCACCGCGATTCTTCGCTTCGTACATCGCAACGTCGGCGGACCGCAACAATGCGTGACTATCTATACCGTCTAAGGGATATTTAGCAATACCAATACTCGCATCAATTTCTAGCATCATAGAATCGATCTCAAAAGGTTCTCTAAGACTCTCGAGTAGAGCATTAGCGGTTTGTTTAATTGCTTCGTGGTCGTTCACATGATCAATAAGCAATGTAAATTCGTCGCCACCTAAGCGACTGATTAAAACCTCCTCTTGAGGGAAAAGCATTTTAAGCCTAGGACCAATTTGCTGTAACAAAAGGTCGCCGGTGTGATGACCCAATGTATCATTAATCTCCTTAAACCGGTCAAGATCTAGCAGCATAAGAACCGCGTTTTGGTAATCTTTGTTAGCAATTTTACTTTCGAACTCGGAGTGAAATAGCGCCCGATTGGTAAGTCCGGTTAACGAGTCATGGTGCGCCATAAAATCTAAATCATTAATTTGGTGTGCATTGGCTAAGGATTGAGAAATAGTATTACTGATAACTCTTAATGTATCTTTCTCAAGATGTCGATAACCCTCTATTTCACTGTAACCAAGATTTAAAGAACCCAACTTACGTCCATGAAATATTAAGGGGATTGCAACCCCAGAATGAACATTACTCGCTATCAGCGGCTCTCTCATATTTTCTGACACTCTAGGATCCGTTGCAAAATCTTTACTAAACAGTATTTGATTGGTCTGCAAAGCTTCGCCGGTGACACCACCCACCATAGGAATGGTTGGGTTTATTTCCATTAACTCTCTATCAAATCCTTTAGTCGCCATCAGATTTAATTTCTGCTGTTCTTCATCAGCAAAATAAACCGCAGCGTAGGTTGTCCCGGTTACCCCCAATAACACCGCTAGGGTCTTATCAGCAATCGCCTGTAATGAATGATTTCCAGATAATTCGTTAGAGAGTTCATTGATTAGTTTTAAATTTTGGATTTGGGTCGCTAATTGCGCAGAGGATTTTTCAAGATCTCTTTCTACTTTTTTTCGCTCGCTAATATCTCGAACGGTAGCAAATACATGAGGTTCGCCTTCTATTTCAACGGCGTTTAGATTAACTTTGGCATCAAAAGGGGTGCCATCATAACGTTGATGCCGCCACTCGAAATACTGAGTTTCACCAGCAAAAGCGGCGGTAATTTTTTCTAGGGCTTTTTCTTGAGACTCTCGACCATCGGGTTGAAACTCCGGGGAATAACGATAAGGAGTTTGGTTGATAATTTGCTCCCTAGTACATCCAAACATCTTAAGAGTTGCCGGATTACAAGTGACAAACACATCGCCCTTCATCAAAAATATGCTATCAACCGCTTTTTCAAAAAGTAAACGATATCGCGCCTCTTCTTCTTTGAGAGCACGCTCAATAATAGTGCGCTCTGATATATCAATAGCAATACCCAAAAAACCATTGACCTGACCGTCACTATCTCGCAATGCTGTGACAGATAATAATACCGGTATTTCAGTGCCATCTTTGTGGATATAGGTCCACTCGAGCTCCTCCGGTATCCCTAGTCGGGCTTTTTCAACAAAAACGTCAAATCCAGCCACGATAGTTCTGCCTAACTCTTGGCTAAGTGTCTTCGCTCTTTCAATAACCTCTGCCGGCTTGTGAAAACGAGCAGGGGAATGCTTTCCGATAAGCTCTTCACCCTCATAACCTAGCATTTTTGTTGCCGCTTGGTTAAACGACCGAATGACACCGTCCACCTCGGTGGAAATAATGCTATAGTTTGCTGCGTCAAAAATTGCCTGCTGCATAGCCGACAGTTGTTGGTAATCAACCTCTCTAGCTTGTTGATTTATAACTTTTTTTGGTTGTTTTTCGGACATATTCAACAAAAATTTGCAATAGACCTTTTAACTATAGCTGAGCCAGTCATTTCTGCTCGATATCTAATCACAAAAACGTGACAAAGGCGTTTTATCCGGCGGAACATCTCAGACTTAGTATTTCTTGGGGGTAGATTGCAATTTGCGACAATTTCTCGATACTCGAATCATCCAACCGAAATGAGATTTATGCTAAAATTCGCCGCCTAACCATTAGTAACCTACCAATTCGATGATCCGATTTAAACAGCTATCATTATTTCAAGGCAGTTTGCCGCTGCTGCAAGGCGTAAACCAAACCTTATACCCAGACCAAAAGCTAGGTATTGTCGGTAAAAACGGCTGCGGCAAATCAAGTCTATTCTCCATGCTCCGTGCAGAACTGAGCCCAGAGCAAGGTGAACTTGAATTTCCTCCAAAATGGCGCATCAGTAGCGCTAAACAGGAAACTCCAGCTAGCCCATTAACGGCGGTGGAATATGTATTGTCTGGGCATCAGGAATACTTTGATATTCAGCAAGCTCTCAACTTGGCGGAACAACAAGAGGATGGATTGGCAATTGCTAATCAACATGCTCGACTAGATGCTATCAATGGCTGGTCGTTGCCAGCTACCGCCGCAAAAATGCTAACAGGACTCAGTTTTACCGAAGAACAAATGGCGTCAACAGTGAGTGAGCTTTCCGGTGGTTGGCGAATGAGGTTAAATCTCGCTCAAGCGCTTATACAGCCCGCTGAATTATTGTTGCTAGATGAACCAACCAATCATCTAGATCTAGAAGCGGTGCTATGGTTAGAGAGCTTCCTACGCGGATATGATGGAATGCTGTTAACTATTTCCCATGACAGAGATTTTCTTGATAGTTTTTGTAGCCATATTCTTCATTTTGAGAACCAAGGTATAACCTGTTATAGCGGAAATTATTCTCAATTTGAAAAACAAAAAAATGCCCGCGAAATATTGCAACAGGCAGAATTCGAAAAGCAACAGAAAGAAATCGAACATTTAGAAAGCTTTATTAATCGATTCAAGGCGAAAGCCAGTAAAGCTACACAGGCACAAAGTCGGGTTAAAGCGTTAGACAAAATGGATAAGGTTAGCGCCGTTCAGATCCGACAGAAGTTTGGATTCGAGTTCAAACCGATCAATAAAAACATCACCGAACTCGTTGAACTTAACCAAGTACAAGCGGGTTATGGGGATACCGTTATTCTTCAAAACATTGTGATGCGAATAATGGCCGGCCAACGAATCGGTTTATTAGGCCGAAACGGTGAAGGGAAATCAACACTGATCAAAGTCATATGTGGAGAACTTGAAAAACAAGCCGGTGATCTCACACACAACAAACATTTTCGCGCAGGTTATTTTGCTCAACATCAGGTTGAACAATTGAACATGGACCAAAGCCCTATCTGGCATATTCAATCACTAGGTGACGGTATTAGCGAACAAGACGCAAGAAACTTCCTTGGTGGGTTTGCATTTAATGGTGATAAATCCTTGGATAAGGTTCAAGGATTTTCCGGTGGCGAAAAGGCGCGTTTAGTGCTCGCAATGATTACCTGGCAAGCACCCAACTTAATGTTGCTGGATGAGCCGACCAATCATTTTGATATTGAAATGAGAGAGGCGTTAGCGTTAGCACTACAAAACTATGATGGTGCAGTCATTTTGGTTGCCCATGATAAAAATTTGCTTGAAAGCGTGGTTGATGAATTTTGGTTAGTGAATGATGGCAAGGTCGCACCATTTAAGGGTGACTTAAACGACTATCAACGCTGGTTAAATGACAATCGCTGGTCAAAAGAAAAAAACTCTAGCGGACATGATTCTAACAATCATGACAGTTCACAATCTGCAGACAATCCTGCCGGTCTTAAATCAAGTTCTGGCTCAAATTCTGCTTCAAACTCTAGTCAAAATCGCAAAGAACAGAAAAGACAAGAAGCTGAGCTTAGAAAGCAAAAAGCGCCAATCTCCAATCGATTGAAAAAAGTCGACAAAGATATGCTGAACCTACAACAGGAGAAGCAATCGATTGAAGAAAAGTTGGCTGACGGACAGATTTATCAGGAAGAGAATAAAGACGAACTGGCAATAACAATGAACCGTTCAAACGAGGTCTCTCAGCTTTTAGACTCTCTCGAAGAAGAATGGTTTGAGCTAACAGAGAAACTTGAAGCATTCAATTAGACCACTTGAATGATTTTTATTAGTTAAGAAAAGAATTTCCGAAAGAGAATAAGAAATGAATCAAAGAACAAAGAAACAATTTATTGCAGGGGCTATCTGTCCAGAATGCAAAGAAATGGATAGTTTAGTTCTGTTTACCGAGGAGCAGCAAATTGAATGTGTCAGCTGTGATTTTAAACAAACCAGTGAACAACGAGACGCCGCTCTATCAACCCCAGCTAATCAGTCAGCGACTCAAGGGAAAAAACAAGCTATCAGTTCGACGGCTAACGGCAAACCAAACTATAGCAACGTTGGTAGTATCAGCATCACAGAGATCAAGGACTGATTGTTATGGACGATATAAATCTTAACCACCTTCAAAATCTTAAAGAGCAAGCTAAAGTGGTGGTTAACGAACATCAAATTGAGGAAGCGCTCAATCGACTAGCGGAAAAACTGCAAAACGATTATAAAAACCTTAATCCTATATTTTTGGTTGTTTTAAATGGTGGACTAGTTTTCGCTGGCCAACTGTTACCAAAAATTGATGTTTTATGCCAGGTGGATTATTGCCACGCCACCCGCTATGACGGCGCTTTTAAAGGTCATGAAATTAGTTGGAAAAGTGAACCTCAAATGGACCTTTTTGGCCGTCATATTGTAATTGTCGATGATATCTTAGATGAAGGTCATACGCTAAATGCCATTGTTGAGTATTGTCAGCAGCAGAAAGCGAGTAGTGTTAAAAGTCTCGTTTTGGTAGAAAAATTACATGAGCGAAAATCGATTGCCGGCCAAAAAGCTGATTATTGTGAATTAACCGTACCTGATGAATATGTCTTCGGTTTTGGCATGGATTACTCTCACCATTGGCGGAATACCAAACAAATCTATTCGAAAGGTTAACGAGTGGAAAAAACCAATAAGATCAATCGAATTACGCTACTGATGGCGATGCAAGATGAAGCCTCACCGTTAATTGATGCTCTAGGACTAACCGAGCAATTCGGTCAACTCTCTAAGTCATTACCTTTTCGCCACTTCAGCAATCAAAAGCCAATGAAAAACCAGAGTGGCTCACAGCCTGAACTCATTATTGATTTGATCACCAGTGGAATCGATCACCGTCACCAAGTTGACAACATTGGTTGTGAAGCGGCCACATTAATGGCTTACGAAGCAATTAATAAGACCCAACCCGAGCTAATCATTAGCGCAGGTACCGCCGGTGGTTTTTCAGATAAGGAAGGACAAATTGGACTCGTTTATGCCAGTCATGAATATTTTGTATTTCACGATAGAATCGTGCCATTACCAGGGTTTCATGAGTCCGCTATCGGACAGTTTCCGGCGCTTCCTATTTCAAAAATGGTCGACGATTTAGGGCTAGCTTGTGGGGTAATTTCTACCGGTTCATCACTGGAAAAAAACGATAAAGATAACCGAATCATCAAACAACATGACGTTGTAGCAAAAGAGATGGAAGCTGCGGCGATCGCATGGGTCTGCATGCTGCACCAAACACCCCTATTTGCGATTAAATCGATCACCAACCTCGTCGACCAAGATAACCAATCAGAAACTGAATTTGTAGAAAATTTTGACCGAGCCGTCGCTAGTTTAACCAAACAAATACTGCGAGTACTCAAGTATTTAGAGAATAAACAATTAGCTGAGCTAGATTAGTTTCAAAAACCATGAGGAATTAATTAAAATGAAGGAACTTCGCCACGACTTATCCCAAGCGAAATACCTTGTCTCTTTTATTTCCCTATTGTCCGAAAATACTTCCGGTTACGATAGAGCGGCCAAGCAGATGATGGATGCAGTTACGTCACAAGAAGGTTTTGTAGCCGCTTATTCGGCAAGAAATGAAGATGGTGTTGGAATAACCAACTCCTATTGGACTAACTTAGAGGCTATTTCACAATGGAAATCAGAAAAAGCCCATCAGGCTATTCAAGCGAAGGGCAAAACTACCTGGTATTCTTGGTATCAACTTCAAGTAACGCAAATCCTTCGTAGCTATTAAGCAGTCTAAATGCGAGCTAACTAAATCTCCCGGCCGCGCTAATTTGACGCCTGCTCGAGTTTAAGCTTAGGGTTTAGCCTAAAATTTTGCGGCGTTACCCCGTGCCAACGCTTAAAAGCTCGCTGAAATGCACTTTGCTCTGAATAACCGAGTACCGTCGAAATATAGAGTATCTTGTGGTCTGTTTGAGTTAGATAAGCAATTGCTGTTTTATTACGGACTTCTTCTAACAAACTAGTTAAATTGGTTTTGTCGTTCTTGAGCTTTCGTTGCAATTGCTGGCCACTAAACCCTAGATGGTTAGCAATTTCAGTTAAATCTGGTACGTGGTCAGGTAACGTCTCTACAATATACTGAACCACAATATCAAGGGATCCTGAAAAGCGTTTTTCGGCTAGTAGGTTTTCAGCATGGCAACATAAGACATTAAGAACCTCTTCGTTATATCCAACTAGCCTCGATTCAAGCGACGACGGCTTGATAATTATGCCGTTAAAATTCGCATTGAAGAATACTTTGCAGCCAAAAAAATCCGTATAGTCGGACTCTGTCGTTAAACAAGCATGTGTAAAGTGAACACTAAGTGGTTTGTCATCGTTTTGTACCGCCGCAAACGCAAAAGCCGTCCATGCGGTAATAACATGCTCAATAGCATTTGCACTGCAATGCTGATCGGATAACCAGCGCATGACCACGCGATTTTCTTCAACTGCATAATAAGCCTGGCCGGTATTACCCAATAGACACTGGTATTTATTCTGATAATTTAATGCGTCCCACAGATTCTTTGAAGCCACAACAATATGACCTAACAATCCCCAGCAACTTAATTCGAAGGCCTTACCGTGAGCAAAACCGATGTTTGCTGTATTTAATTGGTCACAGGCATAAGCAATCAGTTTCTCATAGGCAAGAAAAGAATACTGAAACTGACTATCGTTTAACTCAACTTCATTGGTTTCTATTAATTCCAGCAATGTCTGCCGTTGCAATCCTTCACCGCGAAGAAAATTAACTAGTGACTTAATCGAATAACTTGGAAGATGAATGACCATAGTTTAGCGGCTGATTGTCTCGCACTTATTGAAACGTTTTTTTAGATGTCCAAACTATAGAACGTTATGCCAAAGCGATCCAGTGTAACTTCACGGACATCGCTTGATAATTAGTCCGAGGTGTATAAAACGTTTGTGCTGTGTATCTGTCTTGCTATAAGTCTGTCTAGCTTGGTTATAACAATCTGCGAGTAGATTTACAGTGATTGTTTGACTAGTCCTCGATATAAATTATATTGAGCTAAGTAATAAGTAATCATCACTAAAAAACTAGAGTAGGGAAGTGGCTCACGGAAAAGACTAATCGCCAACAAAGAATCCGAAGCAATAAAACTTATTGCACCAATAATCGCCCAACGGTTTAGATTTGATAATAACGCCGCTATTCCCATTGCGGTAATCACCAAGAGATAGACCGATACCGGTATCAACATTCCGCCGGTATGAGGCAATAGGTACATCGCCATAATAACCGCGTACACAAGCATAACGGCAATTGAAATTTTCTGGGTAAATTTAATATCGGAAATGCGACTCAACTTGAATAATGTAACCGCATAAACTATTTGGGCGACAAGAAAAGCCCCCAAACCGAACAAGAAAGCGTTTTCAATACTAAGTGCCAACATAACATCGCCGATACCCGACATTACGATTGCGGTAGACAAGAAAAGCCTAATATTCCCTCGAGCGCTTATGATAACCGCTACCAATAGAACAACAATCGGTAGCACCTTAAGCAAAAAATCTAAATCATAGGGTAACTGGGAAATACTGGCCACATAAATAAAAGCGAACAGTAAGAACAGTGGTGTGGTAAGTCTTAACAAAGTTAGCATAATTATTATTCTTCGATACAGTTATTAGTCGTTATTTTTCAGTCATTGTTGGCACATTAAGTAGTGCGGAAAGTTGACTGCTTGAATTTTGATAAACTTTAAAATAGAAAACTAATAGTGAGCTTATTACTGTAAACACCAGTGAACTAATAACTAACCATTGAGACGCCGCATAAAGGTTGAACATAATAATCACAGCCATACCAGTCGAAGAAAGACGAATAAGCTCGCTATACATACCCCACCATTTTTTTTCTTGAATTGCACCAAAACCGATTAGATTTATCATTGCTACCAGACAGAGTAGACTGTTAGTTGTTATTGAAAGTTGCGGTGCAGCGCTCATTAGTAAAACCGACAGAATTAGGAATAGTAGAAAATGAATACTTAAGTAGACCTTTGTAGAAAAATCGATTGCCACATCATATTTTTCCAAAGTTTTACTGGTTACCCAAGACCTTGGATAATTTTTCTTAAGGTCTTCTGAGCGCCAACCCGGATCTTTAAACCATATAAGCAATTTGTCGCGCCAATATTTGGTATGAAAACAGTCAACCAGCAGATTCCAATATACCTGCACGTTAGCCCAAAGAGGATTCCAGCTAGCTAATTGATGACTTACCCCATAAACAACCGGGAGCTCGTCTTTTTCAGCTTGAAAAGAACCAAACAGTTTGTCCCAGATAATAAAGACACCGGAATAGTTCTTATTAATATAATCCCAATTCAATGCATGGTGCACGCGGTGATGGCTAGGGGTTACCATGATTGCTTCAAACCATGCTGGCATCTTATCAATATGACGTGTGTGTACCCAAAACTGATAAACCAAGTTTAATGATGCGCAGGGAGCGAAAATTTCTAATGGAATACCAACTAATGCCAAAGGTAAATAAACAGCCCAGCCAAACAAACTGAAAGTACCTGTTTGTCGCAACGCAGTGGTTAGGTTGTATTCTTCGCCAGAATGATGGACAACGTGAGAGCCCCACATAACGGCGATTTGATGATTAAGCCGATGAGACCAATAGTAGGCAAGATCGTAACCCAAAAATGCCAATAGCCATACCGTAATAGTTGACTCTAGTTGGGTAACGGCGAATTGCTCATAAACCCAAAAATAAATTGAAAACCCACTAGCGGTTTTTAAGATTCCGGTAATTCGGCTAAGAATTCCAAGATTAAGGGAGCTTATAAAGTCATTGAACCGATAATAATGTGTGTTACGTAGTCGATCGACCAAAAGCTCTACGGCAATGAGTAGAATAAACAACGGAATTGCCATTAATATGATATTCATGATTATGCTAAGTCAACCGTGCGACCTCTATTTCCCCTTAGACAATTTCGTTTGCAGCAACAACCTCTACTATAAATCATTGAGCTCTGCGCTACATTGACTTCAGGGCGTCATTAATTGACCGCAAGCGTATCTGGTTGAAGTCTAAATCGCCTCAATCCGATAACATGGCACGTACTCTCGAGTCGGTAAGGTCATTCGCTTATCAGCAACAAAACTGGTCAATAGTTTGTTTAGCGAATGACTAATGTCCTCACTACCTTTCAATATAAAAGGACCAAATTCTTCAATAAGAGATACACCGTCTGGTTTAACATTACCCGCCACAATGCCAGAAAAAGCTTTTCTTAAATTTAGTGCTAACTCGTGCGCAGGCTGCTGCCGAGACAAGTTAAGTTGGCTCATTGATTCATGAGTTGGCTCAAAAGGCAACTGCCATTCCTCCGACACTTTTAACCGCCAATTAAAATGAAATGAATCGCTGTGCTCTAATCTAAACTCAGTCAAGGTATTAACGCTTTGCTTCACCACTTTGGCCACTTCGCAAGGGTCGTCGATAATAATTTGATAATATTGAGCAACCTCGTCACCCAGCGTATCTTTAACGAATTGATCGAGTTGTTCAATATATCCTCTGCTGCACTCGGGGCCGGACAAAATCACTTGTAATGGAATTGATTGGTTATCCGGGTGTAACAAAATTCCAAGTAGATAAAGCAATTCCTCCGCGGTTCCCACACCACCAGGAAAAATGACGATTGCGTGGGCCAGTCGAACAAAGGATTCTAGTCGCTTTTCAATATCCGGCATGATAACCAGATGGTTTACAATTGGGTTGGGGGGCTCTGAAGCAATGATTCCGGGCTCGGTGATACCTAAATAAAGTGCTTGAGTATTACGATGTTTAGCATGAGAGATGGTGGCACCTTTCATTGGTCCTTTCATTACCCCAGGTCCACATCCGGTGCATATATCAAGACCACGCAGACCAAATTCGTAACCTACTTTTTTGGTATATTTGTATTCTTTTTCGGAAATGGAATGACCGCCCCAACAAACCACCAGATTAGGTCGTCTACCCGGGCTGACGGTCTCAGCATTCCTCAAAATTCTAAATATAAAATCCGTGATCTTTTTGCCGTCTTTAAGCTCTCCATTATTATTAGTATTAAACAAACTAGGGCTGTAAACTAAATCCCTAACCACCGCTGAAAGATGCTCACGCATACCAAGAATCATTTCACCATCAACAAAAGCTTCGGTCGGCGGATTAAATAACTCAAATCGAATACCTCGGCGTTGCCAACTAAGCTCCACATCAAAATCATGATACTTTTCTAAGATTTCTTTTGCGTTATCAAGCGCCGAGCCACTATTAAGAACCGCTAGTACACAACGCCTTATAAGCTCATGCATCTCTCCACGCGATTGTTCTATCAACCACCGCATTTCATTAATTGATAATAATTCTAAAGCGCTTTCCGGGCTTACGCTATAGACCGATTTGGCTGTTTTTTTTGTCATCAATATTACTCATCAATTGTGTTTCGTTTTAATCATCCTTAACGGCAGATAAGGATTACTGTTAGTAACCTATACTATCGCAGGCTTTTTAGAAGAGTATAGGTTTTACTAAGACTAAATTATAAGGCTTAATTAAAAGTGTAGACCAATACTTCTATAATAAAGGCTATAGAAGCAATTTTTGCTTGTAAAATTATATTACTAACGGCAGTTTTAGCCCATATAAGCATTACAATGTTTATATTGATATCGCATTGGAGTTAATCATTAATTATCAGGTTATAGTCAATTTCTGAGCCACGGGAATAATTGATTAGCTCAATCATGGACGTTTAGTAAAAACGGGTATAATCTATTCACTGGTAAATATCGCAGTTTCTAGCGGTTAAAGGGTCTAGCAATTAAAGAGCCCAGCGGTTAAAGAGCCTAGCAATTAAACGACCTAGTAATTAAAGGGCTTGGCAATCAAAGAACCTAGTAATGAAATGGCCTGAAAATCAAAAGACCTATCAAGAGAAGCAAATTATGTACAGCCGCCCTATGTTTCAAATGACACAGTCAGAATGCTTCGAGCTAATAAAAAAGCGAGCCTTTGGCCAAATGACGTCGTGTTATCAGGGACAAATTAAGCAGAGCCTGTTACCTTTTCTATTAGACTCATCTAACAACTGTCTACTCGGTCATATCGCTAAACAAAATGATCACTTTGAACATTTCCAACAATGTGATGATTTGAGAGTGAGCTTTCTTGGTCACGATGCCTACATATCCCCCAGTTGGTACAAATCAGAACAACAAGTACCCACCTGGAATTACCAAGCCGTTGAAATAGCTGGCACACTGACGCCACTGAATAATGATGCGACATTAGAAATAATAGATCAGTTGTCTCAATTCCATGAAAACGATTTTGAATACCCTTGGACGCTAGATAAAGTTGAACCGAAACGACAACAAGCCATGTTAAACGCAATAGTCGGGTTTAAGATTGAAATTAAGACTATCAGTGGTATTTCTAAAATGAGTCAAAATAAATCAGCGGAAGATCAACAGGCTCTAATTAGAGGATTAGATCAGAGAAACCAATATGCTAGTGACCAAGTATCAAAGATTATGACCGACTCTAAGTAAGCTAAGCACCATTAATTATTGAATAAAGTTCTGGAGATTAACCATGCTACCTCATCACAAAATAAATTATGTCGAATTTCCGGCAAAGAATATGGCTAAAACTAAGCTATTTTTTGGAAAAGTGTTTGGTTGGAAATTTCAAGACTTCGGTACTGAATATTGCTCCTTTGTGGACGCTGGGATCGATGGTGGCTTTTTTAAATCCGATAACGTAGTTTCCACATCTAACGGCAGTGTTCTGATCGTTATTTATAGTGAATCATTAGAACAAACTGAACAGACCATCAAGCAACTAGGTGGTCAAATCGTGCAGGCTATTTTTGAGTTCCCCGGAGGAAGACGATTTCACTTTACCGATCCTAACAATAACGAATTCGCTGTTTGGTCGGATAAATAATAGCGTTTCAATCCGTCAAAATTAAACCATCCTATACCATTAAGAAGCGGCAGAGGGGACGATTCAATTGAACAATGAACTAGCGGAAACCGGTCGGTTAGCCGAATTACTCGGCTCTATAGGGCAAGGCCTCGATCAATTCCTTAAATTTGAGCACTTAGACGCCCAACACCCAAGTAAACAATGGCACTCATTATTAAAACAGCCGTTACCTATCCAAGGGGTAGGCGTTAACCAAGTAACCAAGCTTATTAACGAGCAGATAATTCCAAATGGCTCTCCTGTTCCTAATCCAGGATTTTCTTCTTTTATAACCACCGGCGCAGTCACCAGTTCAACGCTAGCGACAACCGCAGCAAATATTGCCTCGCCTCAACGGTATTTAGGCACGGCATTTAATTTCGTTGAAGAGTTGTCGCTAAACTGGTTAGCAGAAATGCTTGGTGTTCCGAATCTAAAGGGGGTTTATAGTAGTGGAGGCTCGGTGGCTAACTTAATTGCCCTTGGTGGTGCTCGACAATCAGCTTTTGAGGCTATTGGGATTGACCCGTCAGCCAACGGTATTGACAGAAAGGTCAGTATTTACGCGAGTGCAGAGTGTCACCACACGATACAACGGTCTGCTGGAGTGCTGGGTCTAGGACGACAATCAGTTAAGTTAATAGATTGTGATAACAAACAGCGGATGAAAGTTAGCTCCTTAGTTAACGCGATTGAAAGTGACATAAAAAATGGTGTAATGCCCATGGCTATTGTTGCAAATGCCGGGACTACCAATACTGGAGCGATTGATCCGCTAAAAGCTATTGGCGAACTAGCAAAACAATACGACATTTGGTTTCATGTGGATGGCGCCTATGGTTTACCTGGAATTCTTGACCAAAGACTAGCGGAACTTTATCAAGGTTTAGAATTGGCGGACTCAGTCATTGTCGACCCACATAAATGGCTAGGTGCATCCGTTGGTGTTGCCGCGACTTTTGTCAAAGACAGAGATTTCTTGCTTCGTGCGTTCACTCAAGAACCCGCTGATTATCTAGAAGGCAGCGTCGAACAGGATGATTCTCCCAATAGCAAAATGGAACATTCTTTAGATGACTTTGGTATTCCCTATTTTGACTTTGGTGTAGAACTGAGCGCTCCTTGTCGGGGTATTGTTGTATGGGCCATGATTCAGGAAATTGGCGTACAAGGACTTCGTCAGCGCATTTTTAGGCATAATGATATGGCGCGTGATATCGCTGTTGCCGCTAAAAATCACCCTAACTTAGAGTTACTTGATGAACCGACTCTTTCCATTTGCTGTTTCCGCTATGTCGATGACAGGATAGATGACCTCAATTTGTTTAACCAACGGCTTCATCGTCGACTTGTTCGAGAAAACCAATACATGCCGAGCACCACAAAAATTAACGAGCAACTGGCAATTCGTCCCTGTTACATTGGAGCGAGACATGAACGGGAGCAGGCCAACCAATTAGTACAGGCAGTATTAACGATTGGGAATGACCTTATTAACCAACTCGATGGGAATAACGGATAGCTAAACGCAATGCATTTAGAGTCGCTGAAAAACTAAACAATGGCCGGTCATAGACAATGAGTACACCATTGTCGTCATTATTTAACTCGTTATAGCAGTCGAGCATTTTCGTCGCCTCGCTAATAAAAAGATTTCTGTTATTGGCGCTTAAACCAGTAATATGAATAGCTTGGCTCCATTTTTGTATTGGGTCAGCGGTATTTGACTCACATTTCCTAAAACACCAACAAGTAATATCGCGGCCATTTGATTGCAGCGTTGCACACCAAAAAACCAACAGCCCAGAATAGGATGCAATAACGCCAGAATCGAGCTCAGGATCACTCATATGGATTGGAGCAATCAGTTTTAAACGGTGTTTGAGGATGGTGTTAGATGCAGTCGAAATTCTAAACCCGAGCTTTCTAAGCGCCCTTAAGCGATGATGTTTAGAAAGTTGATAATAAAGTAGTAGTACCGTAAGCACTAGAATAACTAAAGCAACTAGCTTAATGGGATCGTCCATGATTAAGTTTTTTACTCCCTCTGATTGTTATGATTTTACCTTATCAATTGCGGTTTATTATTACCAAACATAGGACCTATGCCTATCGGTATTTAACCGAAGTAATGATATGACTATTTCATTATTGTTCGGTGAAAAGACCCAGCCATTGGCATCAAATGGGTTAATTAAAACTCATAATAGGCGAACAGAGGTCTAACGGTTCGATACTTTGTCATATTTTGAGAGTTTGCTACTATCTATAGCAGTTCTTCATAAAAACCAAAAGCTCCGAGCCAATAATCGCTAACCAACTGGTGATTTAGCTCGCTAATAAAATGAAAAGCGAACACTAATATGTCTGACTCTCCTTTCAAGTACAAAGCCTTTATAAGCTATAGCCATCAAGATGCTAAGTGGGGTGATTGGCTGCATAAGGCATTGGAGACCTACAATATCCCGAAAGCGATTAGGGGTAAACCTAACCGTGACGGAAAAGTACCCGACAAGTTATTCCCCATATTTCGAGACCGAGAAGAATTACCAACTGCGACTGATCTTGGCGCAGTTATCTCCAACGCTATCGAAGGTTCAGCCTACCTAATTGTCATATGTTCGCCTCGTTCCGCAAAATCGATGTGGGTCAATCAAGAGATTATCAATTTTAAGCGCCTCGGTAGGGAAAACCGCGTGTTAGCGATTATTGTTGACGGAGAGCCCAACGGCATAGATAAACCCGGTATGGAAGATATCGAATGCTTTCCCGAAGCACTTAAATATGTTGTTGGTGAGGATGGCGAATTATCGAGCGAAAGAACCGAACCGATTGCCGCCGATGCTAGAGAAGGAAAAGATGGCAAGAAAAACGCTTTAGTAAAATTACTTGCTGGGCTGTTAGGTGTCAACTATGACGATTTAAAGCAACGTGAGAAAAAACGTCAACAGCAACGAAAAATTCTAACCACCGTTGCGGCTACTGTCGCGTTAGCAATTGGCTATGGGTATTGGCAATATGCAAAGTCAATTGAAGAACAGCGCTTAATCACAGAAAGCCATTCTCTGGCAGTACAATCTCAAGAGGCTCTTAAAGAAGGAGATAGTAAAAAAGCCATCGAACTAGCCATTGCAGGACTTCCTGACGACCTTCAAGATCCAAATAGACCGTGGGTCGAAGATGCGGAAAATGCGCTTTCACAGGCCATGTACCAACATAAGGAACGCTATTCACTATTAGCGCATCAAGGTAAAACAACCCATGTAGTTGCTGATCCAAAAGGAGACTATTTTGTTACCGCTGGTGACGACCGAAAAATAAAGCAATGGCGAGTGAGCGATAGAAAACTCATGGCCACTTTTGAAGAACATCAGGCGAGTTTTCTTCAGCTCGCTCATCACCCTAGTCGTCCCATACTGGTTAGCTGGGATAGCAACGCTAAGCTAATTTTGCGAAATATGGAAAACGGTAAAGAGATCGCTAGTTTTCAGCAATACGCAAGCGTATATGATAAATCAATCGTCTGGAGTTCAAACGGGCGCTATTTACTGGCTAATTATACTGCTTGGGATCTCGATTTAAATCAGGCGGTAAATATTAATTTTTCTGCAACGGCTAACGAGTTTGAATCAAGCGCATTGGTAGCGATCGATAACAGCGAATTCTTTGCTGCGGTTAGCGGAGGAAAGTTCGCCCTGCTTGATCTTGAGAATAAAACAGAACTAGCAACGCTCGCTATTCCTGAAACCATCGAAGATAGTCCGGGTAGTATTAGAACGCTATCTCTAGTTAATCAAGGAAAGCAGTACCTGGCGACCTATCAATACGGTCAAAGTTATCTGTTTAATGCAGAAACTGGCGCTTTCGTGAAAAAGCTAGATGCTACCATGTCAATTTTGTTAGATTCTGATCGAGAAAATAATGTTCTTTATTTTAACAACTATCAATTTAAACTTTGGGACCCGGTTTCCGATACCATCAACCCACTAAAAGAAAATGCCGAAAGCATTATTGTAAGCGATGGCGTTACCTTATTAGCCAAACAAACCAATATGGCAATGGTAACGGATAAAAACGATGTCCGTTTTTATGACTTAACAACCGGCAATATGGTGCAACGATTTGAAACAGGACTGGAATATGACCGATTTGGTTTTTCCCTCGATCAAGTTAACAATCTTCAATCAAGCGGTTTTGATGCTGCCAATTCAATCGTTAATCTGGCACTTATGGACGGGCGAATTAGAGCGTTCAGTTTAGAACAATCCAGCCAGCCGTCAATCTTCAGTTTAGGAGCATCGGTTACTCGGCAGATTTCATCAAAGAACAAACGCTTCTTCGCAACTTGGCTCGCAGACCAATCACTTAAGCTTATCGACGTTGACAATAGAAACATTGTTGCGTTAGCAGAAAACCTCTCCATAGATGATTTTATTTTTGCCAATAACGCTCGTCACCTGGTTACTATCAGTAATAACCGAGTAACCATCTATAACACTGACGGTCCGGTAAAGCCAAAGACATTGTTGCCTTTTGGCGCAGAGATAAAGTTGAAAAACAAACTGCTGGTGTCTAACAGTAGCAACAAAATTGCGGTCCTTAGTGATGACAATCAATTAGCGACCTATGACCTTGTTTCTAATAAGCTAACGGTTACTAATAATGCTAGTGGACTGCAGGCTATAAACAACGTATCGGGCGACTGGCTCACTAATACGGCTAATCTCAAAATCACCAAATACAATAAAGAGCTAAAACAACAAGAGCAAGTTGTTCTTGAAAACATGCAGCTCTCCTATTTCTTTAATACAACCGCCAGTTTTAGCGACAATTTTAGCCACGCTATTCTCATCAATAAAAATGGTCATTTTGAGTATCGTAACCTTTTGAATAAGGAGCCCATCTTAAGTATTAAAGTCGGTGAAGACGGTAGACAATTTAGCGACCTTACCACTGACGGCCATTTGGCAATTATTGGTAATCGAGAAATGGCCTTGTTAGTTGCTGATGCAAAGAACATCGGCTCAAAGAAGATATCACCTCGGATTGCGGAAGACTCGACGATTGTCTCTGCGACTTTCAATAAAACAGGTGATCAAATTGCGGTAATAGAGACTCAATATATTAGTGAAGATAAGTATGAGACTACCGTTTATCAACTTGCCGTTGAGCCCGTGGTTTCAAACAAAAATGATAGTGATAATGCACCGGATTCACACGCTAGCTTGCCAGATATAAGCGAGGAGGTTTGGCGGTCTAACAAATTAGTCGGTAAATACTCGGTGGTTAAAAATATTGGTGAACATTTAGTACTAAAATCGTCTGATTTCTTTTTGATATTCGATAGGACAGCTAATTCGATTCATCATTTACCCGAACAACTCAATAGCATGAGCGATAAGGTCATTGATATCGATGAAAAAGGTAATAATTTTATAATCAAAAGAGATGGAAAACTTATTCTATTTAGTCGAAAAGAAGAAAGAATACTGTGGGAAAAAGAAATCTACTCCCAAGGTTTCCTAAAGTTTAGTAATGACGGTCGTTATATCGCTAACGCTCTAAATTTTTCCAACCGCGGAACCATTGAAGTTATCGATACCTCAAACGGCGAGGTGGTTGCTACAAACAACCTACACAAAGGTATCTTCTATGGATTTGACCAGACAGATAAGATTATTACTTGGCAGAATAATGCGGCCATCTGTAAATGGAATTGGCAGACAATCAGGGAAATAGGTTATCGAGATAAATTGGAAGATAAAGCCGACTGCGCCAAAGAGATATTTAATAATGGTCAACTATTTTCCAAAGGCGAAACATTATTAAGCGTTAACTATAATAATTCTTTCCGCCAAATTGATCCGATTGAAAGTAAACTTAAGGGCCAATTAGACTGCGACATTGCTAATCTTTTAGTGCCGTTAAGAGCTGGTTCAGTGTCAACCAGCTGTTTTAGTAAAGAAGCGGGTTATCAGTTTTATAATTTCATAGAGTCTAAGAATTTTTCACCTTTCTCTGATGAAAACAAACTCGTTAACTTTACTAGTAGTTACAATGGTGAATACCTAGTCGGGTTAGATGACAAGAACAACATAAATTTCGCCGACTTATCGGAAAAAGGCAAAAGCGCGGCTTCCAAAATAATTCTCACCAGTAAGGATATTGGGCGATATGAGATTGATGATTCTGGTCGATTTTTAGCGATACTGAAAAGTAACTGGACCCTCGAGTTGTGGGATATTGATGCCGCAACCCTTAAGACAACCTATAAGTTACCGGAAGATAAATTGAAGTATTTAGGTCAATTAAATCTTTTTGTCACTGAACAACAAGAAGTCCTGCTAATTTTTTCATCCGGCGATATTTACTTAAAGCGACCCAATCAGAATCTGTCAAATTTTAAAATTGACGCCATTGGTAATCATTCACCCGTTAGGATTGATCTTGATGGCCATCGACTAGTACAAAAAACCTACGATAGTTTGCAATTTTGGGACTGGTCTACAGGTAAGATGATTGCGGAAAAAGCGACGGAAGGTTATCTTAAGAGTCCCGCGGATCTAAAAATTCATAAGTCGACTTCATTACTTTCAGTAAAGTCGGAAGCATTAACTTTCTATGATCTTGAAACCGGAGAACTGGTCGGTTCGATTGCTCTAGCGGATAAAGCAAACCAGTATACGGCTTCTAATGCGCGGTTAGTTTTTTCTGGAGATAGCAGTAAAGTTGCAATTTTACCTGGTGGCAATGTAACGGAATTACAAATCTGGGATGTAGCAACAACTAGTAAAATATCCGAGGTTGCTTTTTCCGACCCTCAATCTTCATTTCTGTTTGGCAAAAATAACCAGCAGTTATGGGTGGTTGATCAAAAAGGTGTGGCCAAGTTATGGAAAATTGAAAATCCAACAGCAGAAATAATCACTCGAAAAATTTTGAAGGACTCTTCGTTAGTTGCAGACACAAATAGCGACTGGCTCATTGAATACAATAATAACTGGCAAGGTGACAGTATTTTGGTTCAACACCCGATTAATGGTAGTAGCATCGATAGACTTAAACTTTCGACTGCTTCCAATGGTTATTATAGAGGTGCTCCGCAATTATTGAATGTAGCAAAAATTTCCCCTGATGGTCGCTATATGTTAACTCGAGAGAGCGAATATAAAGTATTTGTATATGATTTTGAAAAGTTAGCTGTAGTTCGACATATAGAAAGCGAGCTGGGAGCAATTGATTATTTTGATTTTAGCCGAAATAGCGAGCAAATTCTTACCACCACCGTCAATGGCGGTATTCAATCATGGAATGTAGCCTCTGGTAGGTTAGATCTTAAATTAGCACTTGAATTACAGACTCAAAATAGCGGCCAGTCTACGCAAATAAGCACGTCACAAAACGGCGATATTTTAAGTGCAAATACCAATAAAATGATCGTGTGGCACGAGAAAAGAAATATGCCCCTTGGTGAGAGTAGTATTCCAAAAGATACAATTGTGTCACAGCTAACCTCAGATGGTTCGAGTGTTATGTTAATTAATAGAAATGGGATTATTAACTATTTTTCACTGCAGCCAAAGGGTCAGGATTTAATCGATAAAGCAAAAAATCTAGTCGAAACCAATACCCAATTACAATAGATTGATTAGAAAAATATGAAGTTGTAGGCGTTGCACCAACAAGCTTTAGGCCAACAAGCGCTCGCTCAATAATTAAGTTGAGTAAATTTCGTTTATTTGCCGTTAATTAACTTAAACTTGATTGGGTTGCCATTGGACGATACCAAGTTAACTATTCTCGTTATATTTTCGCAAATAGCCGATGGCTAATTGCGAAGCATCTTCATCATCTGAAGCAGCAAGCAATCGTAAATATTTCTTAGTTAATGGATGTCTATATTCGGCTAACAGTTCGACCAAGTCATAGAGAAGGTACTCATCGGTAAAAGTTAATAAACGCTCTAGGTATTCTGGTGATTCTCTTTTCCATTTTCCCTGTAAACGCCGAACGGCATCGGATAGTTCGTCTTCGTTATTGCTAGTTTCAACAATTTGCTTTGCTTGCAAACGTGTCATTTCCTCTTCATTGTGTTCCTTAAGGCCGCTGGTTTTGTAGCCTCCGAATTGGATACACATGGGACAAGGGCACGGTCTCTTTCCATGAGCATTTGGCTCATAACGCCACCCCATTGGCTTAGGGATTTTTCTAAATTTTACTAGCTCCTTAGGGGTAATATTTCGTTCAATAAAGAATTCGTAACCAAGCTTATCTTCAGCGCTCATTAGCAAACCAATCGCTTTCCCCAAGGTTGTCTTTTGGTGGTCCTCATTATATCGGCCAAACCATATCATTTCATCGGTAGATATTTTAAAATCAATAGCGATAAAATTCTTGATGCCAAAGCGTTTAATCTCTCTAGCCCATTGATGTGAAATTAAGAACTCTTTCATATGAGGCATGAAGAAAACGACGTTACTAGGGCCTGCTTTAATCCCAGACCGTTTAATACGCTTTTCGTTATCGAGACTGGTTATGTGAACTAACAAAGCCATTTTTTAACCTTTCAATCGCGCAAATACCTATCGGAATTCATTCCGTTTTATCAAAAATTTATCGGGCTATTTAGCGACAGGTAACCTACGCCAGTTTGGCGCCGTTTGGCAACTTCATATCCACCGTAGAAAGAACAACCGAGCCGTCTTCTTGATGAAAACCAGTTACCAAACACTCCGACATAAAGGGTCCTATTTGTTTGGGAGGAAAATTAACAACCGCCAAAACCTGCTTTCCTAACAGTGAGTCAGCTGAATACAAGTCGGTAATCTGAGCGCTTGATTTTTTGATTCCAATTTCCATACCAAAATCGACCTTCAATTTATAAGCTGGACGGCGAGCCTCGGGAAAATCATCAACTTCAACAATTGTGCCGACTCGTATGTCCACTTTTTGAAAATCATCCCATTCTATCGTATCCATTATTTTCCTCTGACTTACTAGCGCTTCAATAGGTTATTTTACCAGTTGATAGACTCAGCAAATCAAGTCTACTGCTTGTTTCTCTATAAAACGTCAAGCTTATGCTCTTACAAAATGGCTCTTACGAAGCAGCCCTTACAAAGTGGCTTTTCACAAGTGCACTATCATATACCTTAGTATTTTTGTGCGTGAACCTCAGCGGCTCATTTAATTCGCCGAAAAGGGGTATACCCTTACCTAATAATATAGGTATCCGTGTGATTATTAGCTCATCGATCAAGTCTTGATTTAAGAACTCTTGGATAGTTTTGCCGCCATCAATATAAAGATTCTTGAATCCAGCAACATTGAGACTGGCAATGACTTCTTTCACGGAGCCGCTAATGATTTCTATTTTACCAACTAGCTCCTCGGGAATT
>CAJQOL010000218.1 GCA_905479925.1 uncultured Kangiellaceae bacterium
TGATGATGATGATGGTGATGATGACGATGATGATGATGATGATGATGATGATGATGATGATGATGATGATGATGATGATTGATGATGGTGATGATGATGATGATGATGATGTAATCTGTAACCTGTAATCTCGAATCTGTAATCTGTAATCTGTAATCTGTAATCTGTAATCTGTACTGTGTGTATGTTCCCCACGCAGTGCTTGCACTTAGGGTTTCTCACTTGCGCTCTACATTACTATCTTGGATCATCGCTCTCTGGGCTTGGTAGCTGTGGGATGCGAGGGTCCGTGGATTGGGAACCTGTGGAAACCAATGAGAACGCACAGGTGTTGCGGGGGAAGCTATAGAAAACCATTGGAAACACAGGATGTTTTTAAACGCATGCACGTTGGCCGTGGAAACAAACGTTTTTTTATGATGCAGAGTCGTAAATTTGAACGAGGGTACTAATGTACTAATGTTTACAAAAACGAGATAAATTATTATTGTTGCCGCTGAAACGGCTTTTTGTTGTTGTGGAGGGTACTCCAACATAATGAAAATTTCTAGCATAGCTTTGTTACAGAGTGCCTAAAACAGCCTTAATGCGGCGTTTTTGTCAATAAATGCTGTTATTCTCTCGTTTATCTTCAATTGTCTTGATTTCCATAGGATTAAGGCTGTTCCTAAGTCAATAAAGTCGTTAAAATCACGCTTTTATTGGTGATTAAATTAAAGTCAGTCATTTTCTTCCTTTTTTGTCAAAATGAGTAAGAAAATAAGGCTTAATGTTATTTATACGAATGCGAACCAAAAGGTCAATCAAAGTGATAACTTTGATCAATTAGCCAAACTTGAAAAATTAGAGAAAGTTAAAACATGCAGCAAGAATACAACCCTCAAGAAATTGAAGCGAGAGTACAACAAAACTGGGCTGAAAATAAGGTTTTCAAAGCAGTACAGGATAGCTCGAAAGAGAAATTTTATTGCCTCTCAATGCTCCCTTACCCAAGCGGCCGATTGCATATGGGGCATGTTCGTAACTACACCATTGGCGATGTTATTTCTCGATTTCATCGAATGAATGGTAAGAACGTTCTTCAACCAATGGGATGGGATGCTTTCGGTTTACCGGCTGAAAACGCAGCGATCAAAAATAAGGCGCAGCCTAGTACTTGGACCGTTGAAAATATTGCATACATGAAAAGGCAATTACAGAGCTTAGGTTTTGCCTATGACTGGGACCGAGAGGTTACCACTTGTCAGCCAGATTACTACCGATGGGAACAATGGTTTTTTACTAAGCTGGTTGAAAAAGATTTGGCGTACAAAAAAACATCGGCGGTTAATTGGTGCCCTAATGATGAAACGGTATTGGCTAATGAGCAAGTACATGATGGCTGTTGTTGGCGCTGTGATACGCCGGTAGAAAAGAAAGAGATTGATCAATGGTTTATTCGTATTACCGCCTATGCTGAAGAGTTGCTGGATAGTATTGACGAGTTAGATGGTTGGCCTGATAGCGTAAAAATACAGCAACGTAATTGGATTGGCCGCTCCGAAGGGGTAGAAATGACATTTGCTATCGAAGATAGCGAGCAGAGCGTTGATATCTATACCACTCGTCCAGATACACTCATGGGGGTGACGTATTTGGGAGTTGCAGCCAAACATCCTTTAGCGGATCAAGCGGCACAAAATAATCCGGAATTGGCTCAGTTTATCGCTGAGTGTAATCAGAGCACCACCGCGGAAGCGGATATTGCCACCATGGAAAAGAAGGGCATGGCAACCGGCATAAACGCCATTCATCCGGTTACGGGCGAACAAGTTGAAATATGGGTCGCTAATTTTGTGCTAATGGATTATGGCTCCGGCGCTGTAATGGCAGTTCCCGGACATGACCAGCGTGATTGGGAATTCGCGACTAAATACAACATTGCCATTAAACAGGTCATTCAACCCCTAGAAAACTCTGAAATTACTTGTGAACTAGATAAATGTGCCTTTACCGAGAAAGGAACTTTAGTCAACTCTGGTGAATTTGATGGATTAACCTCTGACCAAGCATTGGAAAAAATTGCAGCATGGTTAGAAGGAAAAGGGTTAGGCAAGAAACAAGTCAATTATAGAATTAGAGACTGGGGAGTTTCGCGGCAACGTTTTTGGGGCGCTCCAATCCCAATGATAAAATTAGAAACCGGAGAAATGGTAACTGCAAAAAAGTTCCCGGTAGAATTACCAACTGATTTGACGTTGAGTGATGCTAACTCGCCGTTAATTGATAATGCTGATTTCCAAGACGTTATGGTTGATGGTGTCCCCGGAAAACGTGAAACCGATACCTTTGATACTTTTATGGAGTCTAGTTGGTATTACGCTCGTTACACAACCCCTGATTCTGATACCGCGATGTTAGAAAAAGAAGAGGCTAATTACTGGTTGCCTGTGGATCAATACATTGGCGGGATTGAACATGCAACGATGCATCTTTTATATTTCCGATTCTTCCACAAGTTAATGCGTGACGCCGGGCTAGTGACGTCGGATGAGCCTGCAAAAAAATTGTTAACACAAGGCATGGTTCTTTCCGACACGTTTATCACTAAAGATGAAAAAGGGGTTAAGCAATATCACTCTGTCGACGAAGTTACCGTTGAAAAAGACAGCAAGGGTAAAGCGATTAGTGCAACGTTAAATGCCACCGGCGAAGATGTGATTTTGGCTGGCATGGAGAAAATGTCAAAGTCAAAAAATAACGGCGTTGACCCACAATCGCTAATTAATCAATACGGTGCGGACACTTCTCGATTGTATACGATGTTTGCCTCTCCACCTGAGCAAACGTTAGAGTGGCGAGAAGATGGTGTTCACGGAGCCTACAAGTTCTTGAGGCGTTTATGGAAAGCGTATAATGATTTTGGCCTAATTGAAGCTAAAACTTTTACGGTGGCGGATTTAACCAAAGAACAAAAATCGCTTTATGCTAAAACAAACGAAACCATTCAAAAGGTGAGCGACGATTACGGTCGACGCCACTCGTTTAATACTGCGATAGCGGCCAATATGGAATTGATAAACGCCGTCCTTAAGTTTAAGCAAACTAATGATCTAGATAAAACCGTAGTTAAGCACGCGTTAGACGTCACTTTATTATTGTTATCGCCAGTTGCGCCTCATATTTGTCAGGAGCTTTGGCAGTTATCGGGTAAACAAGGTTTAATTGTTGATGCAAGCTGGCCTGCTTTTGATGAAAAAGCATTAGCCAAAGATGAAATATTAATTATTTTACAAGTAAACGGTAAAACTCGAAGCAAAATTGAAGTCGCCGCAAATGCTAGCAAAGATGAAATCGAAGCGTTAGCGTTGGCGGATGAAAATGTCGCCAAGTTTATCGATGGAAAAACGGTTCGGAAAATCATCGTTGTTCCTGGAAGACTGGTTAATATTGTTGCAAACTAATTTTAGGGTCGCTAACTAACTTTAGGTCGCAAACTAATTTTGCCCTGTTATGAGAGAGTATATTTGAAACAACATTCATATCACATACTACTAAAGCTAGCTGTTTGCTGGTTGCTTGTTTGCGTGCTTTTCGGCTGTGGTTTTCAGCTGCGAGGAACATTACAGCAGGATGCTTCGTTACTGAAATTAAATAGCTCTGATGATGCCGAGAAAGTTAGCCTATATCTAGCGGTGACAAGCAAAGATAGGAGCTTCTATCGACAAATTAAAAATGATTTGGCGATGATGGGGTTTGAAATAAAGACTGACCCTGAAAAAGCAAATAATCACCTAATTGTCTTAGCATCGGAGATTGACCGAAGGGTAACCGGTGTCGACAGTAATGGTAGAAATAACGAATTTGAGATCACGCATTCGATTACCTTTGTTGTTAACCACCTGAGCGAAAAAACTAACTCACGTGAAGAAGAGTCGTCAAATAATCAAGACGCGCTGGATAATAAAACTCTTTCGGTTAGCCGATATTTTTATGTGGATAGTAATGACCCGATTGGTAAATCAGTGGAAGAAGACGCGTTACTTGCTGAAATGCAAAGTCAATTATCCCGTAAAACAATTCGTCTTTTGTTGCTATCGATTAGCAAATCACAACTAGCATCCAACTAGCAAATTTATGCAAACTTTCGCACACATAATAAGTTCAGATGAACCACTGCTAATGCAAGAAAGGTGTGATGAAATTATTTCTTCGGCACGAGAGGCTGGAGTGGCGGAGCGAGAAGTTGTTGATGTTGTCGATAAATTTTCTTGGAATGAAGTACTAGCTTCCAATCAAAGTCTGTCGCTATTCGCAGAAGTTAAGCTTACCGATATCCGCTTTTCTAAGATGCCGAAAAAGGATGCTCAGGACGCACTGAATGAGCTTATACAGAGTGCAGACCAAGACAATCAATTTTTAATTCGTTTGCCTAAACTGGAAAAAAGACAGCAAAATGCTAAATGGTTTAAAGCGTTATGCAAAGAGGCCAAGTTTGAAGTGTTATGGCCACCCAAAGTCTTTGAGTTTGGTAACTGGGTTAAAGCTCGCGCGTCAATGAAAGGCGTTAATCTAACCCCTGATAGCGCTGCAATGTTAGCTGAGCACACCGAAGGAAATTTAATGGCGGCTAGCCAAACAATTGACAAGTTACAGCTGCTTTTTCAAGCAGAGCCGGTAGATACCGATAAATTGCGAGACGTCGTTTCCGATAATGCACGCTATTCCGTTTTTCTCTGTTTAGATGAAGCGCTTGCTGGAAAAGGCGTAAGATCGGTGAAAATGCTTCATAAGTTTAAGCAAGAAGACGTTGCACCAATTTCGATTTTGGTGAATTTAACTAGGGAAATAAATTATTGTAATCAAATTGCTTTGGCGGTTTACCAGGGCAAGCCTGCGGCACAAGCATTAGCAACTACTTATTTGTGGGACAGTAAAAAGCGGATGCTGGTTACTGCAGCCAGTCGATTGCCTTTAGCTATTTGGCAAAAACTCTTGCAGCGATGTGCATTGCTCGATCGAATGGTAAAAGGGCAAGAGACAGGTAATATTTGGCAGGAATTGGAATCTTGTTTATGGTTGTTAAGCGGTAAGAAGATTTGGGGTGTTAAGCGCTAGCTCATGGGCGGTTCTATTGAATGGCTCTATGGAGGAACCTTTGATCCTTTGCATCTCGGTCATACCAATGTGATTGAAAGCTTGATAGGCGCATGTCCTAGTTGGCCCGTGAGGATTTTACCTTGCTCTGTTCCTGCTATAAAGCAGGGGTCATCGGTGAGTTTTGCGCAACGCCTGGAGATGCTTAATACCGTTTACGGTGACAATGATAGAATTATCATTGACGACCGAGAGGGGCGAAGAGAAGGACCCTCTTATACGGTGGATAGTTTATTAGAATTGAAGCGACAATATCCGGACCGAATTATTGTAATGGTGATAGGTTCCGATAACATTGCAACACTGAATAATTGGTTTAAGGCTAAGCAGCTGGCTTCCGAGTGTCATTTATTAGTGGTTAATCGACCTGGTAGTGATATCCATGACGCAAATGATGTTCTTACGCTGTTAGGTTTTAGTTATGTTGCTCAACTTCAAGAGTTGGCAGAAAAGAGAAGTGGACGGTATCATTGTCTTGCCATAGAAGACCATGATATTTCGTCGACGCAAGTAAGAAATACAATCAAGGAGCATCGAGCATTAGACCGCTTGGTGCCGCAAGAAGTGCTTGATTATATTAAACAAAATCTGATTTATCAGTAACTTAGAGATATTTAATGAAAAACGAAAAATTAAAGAAATTTATAGTTAATCAACTTGAAGAAATAAAGGCAAAAGACATTACAGTAATAGAGCTAGCAGATGATAGTTCTATTGCTGATTACATGGTGATATGCAGTGGTACTTCATCCCGTCATGTTAAGTCGATTGCAATTCAGTTAATCAAAGCCTTAAAAGAGGAAAATATGCCGCCTATTGGTATTGAAGGTGAAGATGCATCTGAATGGGTTTTAGTTGATTGTGGCGACGTTGTTGCCCATGTTATGCAACCAACTACTCGAGACTATTATCAATTGGAAAAACTCTGGGAGTCTTAGACTGCTTTGCACCCTTATATGCACCCTTATATGCGCCCTTATGTGCGCCCTCATGTAGTTTGATTTTTTCCGTTGTTACCCCTTTAGAGAGGGTGGTTGAATGAAAATAAAGCTAATTGCCGTTGGAAATAAGATGCCCGATTGGGTTGAAACGGCTTTTAAAACTTATGCTCAGCGGCTTCCACGCGATTGCGCGTTGGAACTTATCGAAATTCCTGCTGCCAAAAGAACGAGAAATCAATTGGCAGATAAATGGATGGAAAAAGAAGGTGAGCTTATTTCTAAAGCCATTGATTCAAGTGACTGGGTGGTTGCCTTAGATGTCTTGGGGCAAAACTGGTCGACGGAAAAGCTTGCTAGCCAAATAACTCAATGGCAGTCCAAAGGATGCAATGTAGCGCTCTTGGTTGGCGGTCCCGATGGCCTGTCTAGCAGTGTGTTAAGTCGAGCTAATCAGAAGTGGTCGTTGTCAGCATTAACCCTGCCTCACCCAATGGTACGAGTTGTTTTAGCCGAAGCTATTTATAGAGGCTGGTCTGTTACCGTTAACCATCCTTACCATCGCGAATAGTCGTTCCTAAAATATTTTTGTTGGATAAAAGACGTTAATGCTCAAGAATAGCAACCAGATAAGAAGCGGCCACGCTTTTAAAAATCACCGTCAAGAACGGCAGATGCTGGTTTCTAGAACGATTATTGCTTTCTCTTTTGTTTTTTTACTAATGCTTTCCTTGCTAGCCAGAGGTTGGTATTTACAAGTCATAAAACATGAAGACTATCAAACACGCTCTAATAACAATCGTATTAGTGTGCAGCGAGTTGCACCAAACCGAGGCTTGATTTACGACCGCAATGGCGTACTTTTAGCTGAGAATCGTTCGGTTTATGCCTTAGAAATCATTCCAGAACAAGTTCACGATATGGAACAGCAATTGTTGGATATTGAGCAATTAGGCCTAATTGAAGAAAAGCATATTGAGCGTTTTAAGCAGCGTCTTCGAGGTGTACGACGTTTCAAAAGTGTATTGTTGAAGTCTCGATTAACGGAACAAGAAGTCGCAATATTTTCCGCAAACGGTCATCGATTAAAAGGGGCTAGAGTAGAAGCTCGTCTTGTTAGATATTATCCTTTTGGTGGTCAGGTTGTGCATGCTATTGGTTCCGTTCGCCGAATAAACGATGTTGATTTGCAACGAATCGATCAAATTAATTATCGAGCGACCCGCCATATTGGCAAGGTCGGGTTAGAAAAACATTACGAATCAATACTGCACGGAAAAATTGGCAGCAGAACTGTGGAGACCGATGTTCAAGGCCGTGTTATCGGAGAACCCATTACCGAGACTCCGCCGGTACCTGGAAAAAATATTCGCCTCTCTATCGACATCGATTTGCAATTGGCCGCGGCTAAAGCCATTGAGGATTTTAGAGGCTCTGTGATTGCGGTTGATCCGAGAAATGGTGAGGTTTTAGCATTAGTTAGTAACCCTGGTTATGATCCCAATGACTTTGTAACGGGAATATCGACCGAAAATTACGCCAAATTAACCGAGTCGAATGATCAACCACTATTTAATCGAGCATTAAGAGGGCTTTATTCCCCCGGTTCAACAATAAAGCCGATGATTGCTTGGGTTGGTTTACAGAATAATTTTATAACGCCAAAGAGTACCATACACGATCCGGGCTTTTGGGTGATCCCGAATAAAGAAGAGAGAATATATCGAGATTGGGCTCCCAGAGGACACGGCGAGAAGGTGGCGGTTAGCTTGGCCATTACTCAATCCTGTAATCCGTTCTTTTATGATCTTGCCTACCAAATGGGCATTGATGTCATTTCCGAGAACATGTTCGATTTTGGATTTGGACAGTCCACCGGAATTGATATGGACGAAGAATTGGTTGGGATTATGCCATCTCGAGACTGGAAAAAGAGAAACCGTCGAACCGATTGGTTTCCCGGCGAAACCGTGCTTACCGGTATTGGCCAAGGTTATTGGAACGCCACGCCGTTGCAGTTAGCTAACGCTATCGCAACCATAGGAAGTGGCGGAGCGCGTTATCAATTAAGCCTTTTAAAGGCTATTGAAGAGCAAGCAGGCTGGATTGAAAAAGAGCCGGAGCTTGCTCCGCGCCAGGTTGATTTTGGGGATAAGAAAAACCTACAGGTTGTTCAAACAGCAATGGAACGAGTCACTCAAAGACGCTGGAACGGTACAGCTAAAACAGCGTTTGATGGTGCGCCTTATAGCTCCGCCGGTAAGACAGGAACCGTGCAACTAAGAAAGACTGAAGAAGATGAAGATGGTAATGTAAAAAAGAGTTCCGGCAAACTAAATGATAACGCCGTTTATGTGGGTTATGCGCCTAGTGATGTTCCAGAAATTGCGATCTCGGTGGTCACCGAAAATGGTGGGCACGGCGGAGAAAGTGCTGCCCCAGTTGCCAGAAAGGTTCTTGATGCCTATTTTGCGAAGAATAAACGCTAATGGCTTTTCTTGATTCAGATATATCAGATAGAAGAGGGCGAAGCTTTGCTAGTCGATTCCATATCGATTTGCCTTTGCTTGCCGGACTCTTTGTCCTAGTTGGCTATGGCTTGTTGATTCTTTACAGTGCGTCCGGCGAAGATATGTCGCAACTAAAGAAGCAGTTTGTGCGATTGACGGTCGCTTTTGGAGCGATGTTTTTTTTCGCCTGGATCCCACCACGTATATATAAAAAATGGACACCCTTTATTTTCGCCGGCGGCATTATGCTGCTCTTTGCGGTAATCCTATTTGGACAAATGGGAAAAGGCGCGCAGCGTTGGTTGAATTTTGGCTTTTTTCAGTTTCAACCATCCGAAATCATGAAGCTTGCGGTACCTATGATGGTTGCTTGGTACTTTAGTGAGCGCACACTACCACCGAATCTTCGCGAGCTGTTAATTGCCATCATAATTATTGGTTTACCGACCTATTTGATATTGATACAACCGGACCTAGGCACTTCCATACTAATTGCCAGTTCCGGTGTTTTTGTTATTTTTCTTGCGGGAATTCGTTGGCGGATTATTTTTTCTTTTATTACTTTGGCTGTTATCTATGCTCCGATACATTGGATTTTTGTCATGCAGCCATACCAAAAACAGCGAGTAATTACCTTTTTAGACCCGGAACAAGATAAGCTTGGTAGTGGTTATCATATCATTCAATCGCAAATAGCTATCGGCTCCGGTGGGCTTCACGGGAAAGGTTGGCTCCAAGGAACGCAGTCACAACTCGAATTTTTACCGGAGCGAAATACCGATTTCATTTTTGCTGTACTTGGTGAAGAGTTTGGCTTTTTCGGCGTTATGTTACTGCTAGCAATCTATTTGTGGATTGTCGGCAGGGGGTTTGTGATTTCTCTCAACGCCCAAGAGACCTATACGCGTTTGCTCGCGGGTGCTATAACTTTGACTTTCTTTGTTTATGTATTTGTCAATATCGGTATGGTTACCGGGGTATTGCCGGTGGTTGGATTACCACTTCCCTTAGTTAGTTATGGTGGTACTTCTATGGTTACCTTAATGGCGTCTTTTGGTATTCTAATGGGTATTCAGACCCATAAGAAGCTACTGCCTGGATAATCAATCGGCTTAAAGCAGGAGTAATATGGATTTATCCATTAATAATGAAAGACGCAGGTATCGCTCACTATTAAAATTGGCGGATTTTTGTGCACCTACTATCCTTCGCAAGACTGCGATATGCCTGCTTGTAATAAGCTTGGTTAGCGGCTGCTCGCTGGTTGGTAAGCGGGAGAAAGATGGTGGCCCAGTAGCTGCCGTGGATTGGAGCCAGGTTAAACCGATTGTTCCTAAGTGGGAACCTAAAAGTGCCTATGGCAACCCAAAATCTTACGAAGTTTTCGGAAAGACCTATAGGGTTCTAGATAGCTCCAAAGATTTTAAACAAAAAGGTGTTGCTAGTTGGTACGGAACTAAATTTCACGGTCGGCGGACCTCCAGTGGGGAGCCTTATGACATGCTGCAGTTAACCGCAGCACACAAGACCTTGCCTATTCCGTGTTATGTTCGTGTCACTAATCATGATAATGGTCGCGAACTGATCGTTAGAGTTAATGATCGAGGGCCTTTTGTTAAATCTAGAATTATTGACCTCTCCTATGCCGCCGCTCATCAGCTAGGAATGGCGAATCAAGGTACCGCTAACGTATCTATTGAAACCATAGACTTTGAACCAAAAGTAAAAGAGAAACCATCGGTCGCTTCATCTTCTGCAAAGGCTGATAAAGGTGATAAAAAACGATTTGTTCAGGTGGGGGCCTACTCCAACCATGAAAGCGCTCAAAAACTGGCAAAAGTTCTGGATAAAGAGATTGAGTTACCCGTAAGTGTTATGCCGATTAGTCGTTCCGGGAAAAAGCTCTATAGAGTCAGAATTGGCCCTATTGTTTCTCTGGCGGTTGCCGAATCCTTGGCTGAAACGCTAAATATCAGTGAACTTGGCAAACCCTCTATTGTCTATCAAGATTAGTGGTATAATTACCGTCTTTATACTCGTCAGATTTAACATCTAGAAACCAACGGTGGATATCCGTTGTTAGGTACTTCAATGATAAAACTTGTAAAACTCTTTTTGGTCATCGCGCTTTTTAGTGCATTTAGTTTCGGCGCCAGCGCAATAACCCCTGCAGCACCCGATTTAGCAGCAAAGTCCTATTTGTTGATGGATTTTGATAGTGGCAAAATATTAGTTGAGAACAACGCTGATTTACCGGTACCTCCAGCAAGTTTAACCAAGATGATGACCAGTTATGTTGTCTCTGCGGAAATTGCTTCTGGCAACTTGTCTTTAAGTGATACCGTTCATGTAAGCAAAAATGCCTGGGCTCAGAACCCGCTATTTGAAGGCAGCTCACTTACTTGGATAGAAGTAGGAACCGATGTTAGTGTCGAAGATCTTTTGAAAGGCGTGATCATTCAGTCGGGAAATGATGCTTCGGTTGCTTTAGCTGAGCATATAGCAGGAAGTGAATCTGTTTTTGCTGATTTAATGAATCAACACGCGCAAAAGCTTGGAATGACAAATACCCATTTTGTTAATTCGAATGGTTTACCTGCGGACCAACATATTTCTACGGCGAGAGATTTGGCGATTTTGACCGCAGCTATGATTCGCGATTATCCGGAAGAATATGCCTATTACAAAGAAAAATGGTTCAAATATAACGGTATTCGTCAACCGAATAGAAACTCGCTTTTGTGGGATCAAAGTTTAACCGTGGATGGCGTTAAAACCGGCCATACCGACGCTGCAGGGTTTTGTTTAGTTTCTTCTGCGACCAAAAGTGATATGCGACTAATATCGGTGGTTATGGGGGCTAGAAGTAAAGAAAGTCGAAAGGTAGAGAGTAAAAAGCTATTGTCTTACGGGTTTCGTTTCTATCAGACCGTTAAACCTTTGCAGGCGGGTAACGAACTTCATCGCTCTAAAATATGGATGGGAGAAAAGGAAGAAGTTAGTCTCGGTATTGCCAAAGATATATATTTGACCATACCTCGAGGAAAAGCGAAAAATTTAAAAGCGCGTTATGTGGTTGAAAAGAATTTTGAAGCACCCATTGTAAAGGGCCAAATGGTGGGTAAAGTATTTTTCTCACTCGGTGAAGAAAACATCGCTGAGCACCCATTAGTTGCTTTAGAAGCCGTTCAAGAAGCGGGCTTTTTTGGCCGAATGTCAGACTCCGTAAGTCGTTGGTTCGGTTCACTATTTTAAGTTATTGCAAGGTAGGTAGTTATTATGAGTAATGATGAGCTATGGTCGTTTCCGTGTGATTTTATGTTTAAAGCGATGGCCTTTGCTAATCAAAATGCCGAGGACCATATCGTTTCTATTATAAATAATCATGTGCCGGGTGATTATGTGCCAAAATTAAGCCCAAGTAAGAATGGAACCTATGTAGCCGTAACCGTTACTTTTAAAGCGTCCTCAAAAGAGCAACTCGACAAAATTTATATCGCTGTGAATGCACTAGATTGTGTAAAGGTTTGTCTGTAGCGTTTTATGGAACAACATGCTTAATTCAACCTGCGTTTTTCGTCAGTTAAGCCTTCAAGCTTATCAACCCGTTTGGCAAGCGATGCAAGCATTTACCTTAAGTCGTGACTCACAAACTAAAGATGAAATTTGGTTTGTTGAACATCTTCCCGTTTTCACTCAAGGGCAAGCGGGTAAAGAAGAGCATTTATTGCAGCCTGGAGACATTCCAGTGGTTCAAGTGGATAGGGGAGGTCAAGTTACCTACCATGGGCCGGGGCAGCAAGTGGTTTATTTTTTGCTGGATTTAAAACGCAAAAAAATGGGTGTTCGCGAGTTAGTGACTTGTATTGAGCAGACGGTCATAGATTTACTTGAGACCTATAACATTAAGGCCAATGCCAGAGCCGATGCTCCCGGGGTTTACGTAGATGATATGAAAGTATGCTCGCTTGGCCTGAAAGTAAAGCGTGGATGCTCTTTTCATGGGTTAGCGCTTAATGTTGCTATGGACAAACAGCCATTTGAGCGAATAAACCCTTGTGGATATGCGGGGATGGCAATTACTCAATTGTCTGAGCTTAATGGTCCAAGTCAATTATCTGAAATAGAAGCAGCTTTTAAACAGGTTATATTAAGCAACTTGCACGTCGACGCATTTGAACACAAAGCGCCACCAAATTTGAGTTAGAGCATGAGTGATAGTAAAGATATTCCAATTAAGGTTATCCCAAGCGGGAAAAAATTTGAAACCGAGCACGGTTTTTCGGCGATTAAAGACGGTGTAAAAAAACATGCATCGTCGGGAAAAAAGATGGTTGGTGGCAAACCTGATTGGCTAAAAGTTAAGTTGCCAAACGGCAAAGGTTACCAAGATGTAAAAGCTAACGTTCGAAGTAATAAACTAAGCACCGTTTGTGAAGAGTCAAAGTGTCCTAATATTGGCGAGTGTTGGACGGCAGGAACCGCAACCATCATGTTAATGGGCGCTGTTTGCACCAGAGCCTGTCGTTTTTGCTCGGTAGATACAGGAAATCCAAAAGGATGGTTAGATAATAAAGAGCCAGAAAACTCCGCTGAATCTGTCCGTTTGATGGGACTAAAATACATTGTGTTTACATCGGTAGACCGTGATGACCTAGAAGATGGCGGTGCGCATCATTATGCGGAATGCGTGAAAGCGGTAAAAAGAGTTAATCCAGAAACCAATGTTGAGGTTCTCACGCCTGACTTCAAAGGTGACTTGAACGCACTAGAAGAAGTGTTGGATTCGGGCATTGTGGTTTTTGCGCAAAATGTAGAAACCGTGAAGCGATTAACTCACCCGGTAAGAGATCCTCGGGCAAGTTACGAGACAACGTTAAATCTATTACAACATGCTAAGCGCTATCGCCCGGATATCCTTACAAAAACCAGTCTCATGTTAGGTCTTGGTGAAACCGATGAAGAAATACTTGAGACAATGAAGGACCTTCGCGAAATCAATTTAGATATTGTTACTTTAGGACAATACTTAAGACCTACAATTAACCATTTAGCTATCGAGCGATATGTGAAACCCGAAGAGTTTGATCGTTATCGACAGTGGGGTCTAGAGTTAGGCTTTAAAGAAGTAGTAGCGGGTCCATTTGTGCGATCCAGCTACCGAGCTGAACGGGCATTAGAGGGCAATAACGCTGGAATAAGCAATTAGCTTTTAAGTGGCTTGTTTTTATCGGCCAGTTGGTTTATAAAAAACACCCCCTAATGCTTATATCTGACAGCCAAATAGTTAGTTCTTAATCTAAATTCCTTCAGTCGTTTGTCCATTCGAGCGGTCTGTCGTATCATGACCAATATGGAGATTTAAATCGGAGCTACATTTCCTATGACGCAAGATACAATGACCGCCAACAACTCACTAACGGATAGCACGCAGACGAGTGATACTACGGCTATCGTCGAGTATGATCCCTGTGCCAACTGTGGCACCCGGTTAAACGGACAGTTCTGTCATGATTGTGGTCAATCCTCTCGTAGCATGATTAAATTTTTTGGCTCCGTTGTCAGAGAGTTACTTGACGATGCGCTAGGTTATGACTCGCGAGCTAAACATTCTCTTCTTCCTCTAATGTTTAAGCCTGGTCGGCTAACGCTCGACTACGTAAAAGGGCGACGTTTCTACTACGTTATGCCATTTAGGTTGTATTTGATGGCGAGTATTTTGCTCATTCTTTTGATCAAAGGTGTTGCTAATACCGATGAATTGAAATTTGAAAACATCGTAGAAAAATCCTCCCAGCAAGAAATTTCTGAAGAAATTAGTAAAGAAGTTAATGGTATTCTCCAAGAAATAGGTCAAGCAGATAGCGAGGCTAAGCTTTCTGATCCCGAAGCTATACAGGAGCTCAAGGATAAACTGTCGGAGGCCGGAATAAGTGACTCTATGGCAAAGCAGATCCTTGCCAAAACAACTGAACAGAACGACCAAATTCTTACACCTGACGACACGGTAAAACAAGTCGCAGAGCTTAAAGAAGACGAAAATATTGAAGCAGTTAACGAACTGGATAAAACAGCCGATGAGCAGCTGAGGGCTGAGCAAGACAACGTGATACCGGAAGAAGACAATGTGATGTCGGAGGAAGAAGATCCTGACCTAACGATAGGCGTCGGCGGAGAGGATGATATTAAGTTGAACTGGGATAATGATAGACAACAATTATCCGGCGTCGAGGAAATGGAGGAGAGTTGGCTAAAAAATTTCCTCGAGGTTATTAATCCTAAATTGAAAAGTTGGAAGGATAATCCCGGTCCGCTTATAGATGAACTTTTTGAAGTTTTGCCCTATATGATGTTTATTATTTTGCCGGTGTTCGCTGTTTTCTTAAAACTATTTTATGCTTTTTCAAGACGTTATTACACCGAACATTTAATTTTTCTTTTACATAATCACTCCTTTATCTATCTTCTTTTAATGATGATTATATTATTAGATTTAAGTGAGGACCTTCTTAAACCGATCGAACATGGTTTAGCACAGTTTGGTGCCATTGCATCCGGCGTTACCGCGAGCTTATTGAACTTGTGGATGTTTGTGTACGTATTTTTAGCGATGAAACGCTTTTATCGGCAAGGTTGGTTTTTTACAATTGTTAAGACACTATCGCTTGGGTTTATTTATATGGTGATGATAGTCATTGGGTTTATTGTTTCACTAGGGTTTGGTGCTTACCAAGCCTAATATTGAGTGTTACTAATGACGTTATTAAATCTTCTCTTAACGACTAAGTTACGATGCAATCTTTAGTCGATTCAACTCTATTATTTATACAGCAACATGCGCAGTGGGCGTGGTTGGTTGTATTTCTGATTGCCTTTATTGAGTCTATCGCTATTGTTGGTTTGGTGCTCCCTGGCTGGGCTTTGCTTTTAGGGGTTGGCACTCTGATTGGAACCGATGTCTTGGATTTTTATCCGACGGTTTTGTCGGCATACTTTGGTGCCGTGCTTGGTGAGTATTTTAGTTATTGGCTTGGTTATCATTACCACGAACCTATTCTTAAGTGGCGGTGGGTGGCCAAACACCAAACGCTAATAGAGCGATCGCGAGTATTCTTTGACCGACATGGCGTCGCAGGGGTTTTTATCGGGCGGTTCATAGGTCCTATTCGAGCAGTTATTCCTTTAATTGCCGGCATTTCAGAAATGCGCAAGCAAACTTTTTTCTGGGTAAATATTATTTCTGGTTTGTTATGGGCACCGTTCTATTTGATACCTGGGATTTTAATCGGAGCATCGTTTGAACTGGATAAAGAAACTAATAGTATGCTTCTGTTCTTCTTAGTATTAGTGGCTATTTTGTTGTGGGTTTCTGTGAGTCGTACTAAAACATGGTTTAAAGAAAAGCAGAGTAAACGACAAAACAGCGAAGAAGTGGTGAATCGAAACAATAGCAGTAGCGCTTCACGTTCAATGTATTTTTCGCTGCTTAATATGAGTCTATCTTGGTTAGTTCTGTTGACAGTTATAATTATAATAGTAAGCAGTCAGTACTATTCTAGTATTGTCAGTTTATTCAGTATCGTGTGGTCAAAACTTTATTAGTGCGTGTTACCCTAAGGTTGACTAGAGTTTTCTGTCTAAAACTTAATATGAAAAATTAGCTATTGTGAAATTTGTGCGCTTTTATTGCTAGCGGTTTTGTTTTCTAGATCGGAGCTAAAAGTATCAATATTTTGCTCGGCAATGTTGTGCATCTGAGAGGTTTGGTTAGTCGCTAGCATGCTATTAAGCGGGCTCTTTAATCCTGCTCTTTTTTCCATAAATAATTTAACGCTGTGTTCCAAAAAGCGGCTCATCATGGCTTGCATAGAATCACCATAAAACCTTACGAATTCTTTTAATATGTCAGGTGAAAGGATTGGGTTCCCGTTAGTTTCTTCTTCTGCAATTAACTGCATTAATGTACAGCGGGTTAGGTCTTCTTGGGTTTTTGCATCGAGCACTTTAAAGTCTTGGAAAGACATTACTAGCTCTTTGACATCTTGTAATGTGATATAGCTACTAATTTCTGTGTCGTATAATCTTCGGTTAGGGTATTTCTTTATAATTCTGACTTTGGACACTTGGTTTTGCCTCTTTTATTATAATTGCTTAATTTTTATCCACTTGAGTGTATCAAGATAGTTTGTTGCACGCCAGCATTTAATTTTTGCGGAGCGGGAATATTACGAGAGCGAATAAAGCAAAAGGCGGCCGCGCTTTAATATTTGTTAAGCGCTAGCTTTAAAAGGAGGGGAATTGGTGAGTGAGCGGCTTCTAACAAAATAATCGCCGGCACTGACGACTATTTTGTTAAGGTCGTGCCAAAAATAAACCAAGTTTTGCTATCGGTTACGCTTAAGCTCTTCGACAACCGAAGGGTCGGCCAAAGTTGAAATATCGCCAAGTTGGTCGAACTCTTCCGCAGCAATTTTTCTTAAGATACGTCGCATTATTTTTCCCGAGCGTGTCTTCGGTAGTCCGGGAGCCCATTGGATTACTTCTGGTTTAGCGATAGCGCCAATTTCTGAACCAACGAACTGTCTTAACTCATTACGTAATTCATCAGTTGCTTGTTCTCCGGCCATCAATGTTACGTAGGCGTAAATGCCTTCGCCTTTTATGGCGTGAGGAAAACCGACAACCGCCGCTTCTGCAACTTTTGGGTGAAGCACCAGCGCGCTTTCAATCTCCGCAGTACCTAAACGATGCCCCGAAACATTCAATACATCATCCATTCTTCCGGTGATCCACAGGTAGCCATCGGCGTCGCGTTTGGCGCCATCACCAGTGAAGTAGTAACCTGGGAATTGGGAGAAGTAGGTATCATAGAATCGCTGTTGGTCGCCATACACTCCGCGCATTTGACCTGGCCAGCTCTTTGCCATAACTAAACTTCCGGAAGCTTCTCCAGTTAACTGATTACCGTTGTTATCAAGCAGCAATGGTTCTATGCCAAAAAAAGGTTTGCTTGCAGAGCCTGGCTTGAGTTCATGGGCTCCTGGCAGCGGCGTAATTAATATGCCTCCGGTTTCGGTTTGCCACCAAGTGTCTACAATAGGGCAGCGACCTTCCCCTACAACGTTAAAATACCATTCCCAAGCTTCCGGATTAATCGGCTCACCCACAGTCCCCAGTAGTCGTAAACTCTGCCTAGAAGTTGATTCTACCGGAGCGTTACCTTGGGCCATTAGCGCTCTAAGTGCGGTAGGGGCGGTATAAAAAATAGAAACCTTGTGCTGGTCAACAACCTCCCAAAAACGGGAAACTGTCGGATAAGTTGGTACACCTTCAAAGACTAAAGTCGTCGCACCATTGGCAAGGGGTCCATAAAAAATATAAGAATGTCCGGTAATCCAGCCTGCATCAGCAGTACACCAATAGATATCGCCTTGCTGATAATCAAACACATACTTATGAGTCATAGCGGCGTAGAGTAAATAACCCCCTGAGGTATGTAAAACGCCTTTTGGCGTTCCCGTTGAACCCGAGGTATACAAGATAAATAGCGGGTCTTCGGCGTTCATTATTTCCGGTTCACAGGTCGTCGACGCTTGCTTATGCAGCTGTCGGTAATCGACATCAATTTTTTCATTCCAATCAACCTCTGAATTGGTATGTTTTACAACGATAACCGAGTGAACATCTTCGCAGCCCTTAATTGCCTCATCGGTATTTGCTTTAAGCGGAATCTTTTTACCTCCTCTCACGCCTTCATCGGCGGTGATGACGACACGACAGTCTGAATCTAGAATTCGTGTTTTTAGCGCTTCCGGTGAGAAACCGCCAAATACCACAGAGTGAACTGCACCAATCCTTGCACATGCAAGCATTGCATAGCCTACTTCTGGGATCATAGGCATATAAATACAGACTCGATCGCCTTTTTTAACACCGCGTTGTTTTAGAATGTTTGAAAAACGACAAACTTCGTCGTGGAGTTCCTGATAAGAGATATTTCGGTGGTCGCCCGGCTCATCGCCTTCGAATATAATCGCTGTCTGATCGGCCTTTGTAGCTAAATGACGATCAATGCAATTGTAAGCAACATTTAGCTCAGCTTCTTCAAACCATGCAATTTGTGCTTTTTTATAGTCAACGCGACTTACGGTTGCCCAAGGTTTTGTCCAGTCTATAAACTTTTCTGCCTGTTCAGCCCAATACTTATCATTATTGTCCATAGATTCGAGATATTGGCTCTCATAGACATCAGGACCAATGAGCGATTTCTGGGAGAAAGATTCAATTAACGGATGACGATGAACTTCGGTCATAGGGAGTTCCTTTTCTATATGGGCTGAGCTTATGTTTAGTGGACTAAGTTAACTAATTATTTTGTCTATGTCTATCCCTGCCAACTCTGGAGTAAGACTAATATGATATTCCTTTTAAAAATACCAAAGTGACGCCATATCTCGCCTAGAGTTAAAAATCGAGTTTTGTGGGCTGTATCACGCAATATTGTTTTTGACCCATTTAATTTGCAATTTGTGTGGCGTATAATTTCTGAGTTTCGCGTGGCTTGCATGCGGACTTAAAAGGAGTTGTATTAGTCTAATTAGCTTTACTTGAGTTGGACTAGTTCCATTATGTTTATAAGGAGATATTATCATGAAATTTAAACCCTTCTTTGTTCTTCTAATGGTTGTCCCGATGTCGTTTCTCTTCATTGAGCATACGGTGGCAAGCGAAGAAGACGAACTCGCTGAAATGCAACGAAAGCTCAATGCTGAGGTCATGGAGAAACCATTCTCTGTTGCTGATGAAAAAAAAATCGACGCCTATATCAAAGACGCGATGAAGAAAGATCTTAAACCTGCTGCAAAGGCTCCGAAATTTTGGAAGCCCGGTTATACCTGTGCCAGCATCTACCACTATGGCTGGAACCACTATCGTTCTTGCCGTTATTACCGCAGTTACTATGGACGTTATTGGTACTAGTAATTAAACCAATTTAATTTAACTACAATGGAGAGTAAGCATGAAAAACAAAATGAGTAATTGGGTCAAGTTGACCGTTATGGGAGTCGCATTTAGTGTTCTAATGGGGTGTGCAGCTACATCAACACTGATATCCAAGCGAGAACTAGATGTGCAAGCTAGAACAAGTACCGCTATTTTTGTCGATCCGGTCGCTAAGGAAAAAAGAACTATCTATGTTGACGTTCGAAGTGGTGTTATGGAATTTGATCGCAATGCGTTCAAACGCTTTTTGATTGACCAATTTTCGGCGCCAGGAAGTTCAGGTTATACGATTGTCGATGATCCGGATGCCGCACAGTTTCAAATGAGTGTTTATGTTCTTAACTTGGAAAAGACATCGCCAACCGCAGCTGAAGCAGCATTAGGGGCGGGCTATACCGGTGGAGCCGTTCTGGCCGGCGCTGCAGTTGGAGCGATGGGTAATTCAAGTAATAGGTATCGGGGAGCCGCTGCTGGTGGTTTGGTTGCCGGCGCCGCTGATTTTCTTGCAGGTAGCTTTGTAAAAGACGTAACGTTTATGTTGGTGGCTGATGTGCAAATCAAAGAAAAAGCACGTAAAGGTGTATTTGTTCGAAAAGACAGCCAGGTAGATGCCAAAATATCAGATGCCGGTTCGAGTCGTCAGACCGTATCAGAAGTGTCTAACAAGAAAGAATATCGCACCCGTATCGTGACAACGGCTAATAAAGCCAACCTTAAACTCGAAGAAGCGCAAGACTTGATGTTTAAGAAAACAGCTTACGCAATGGCTGGGTTCTTTTAGTACATGCGATGTCGCCTTGTTGATTCAGGGCGATTAATTGCAAGCATCAAACATTGCTCCGCAGCTAATGAATTGGTCAATTTTCACTCAAATGGTGAAAAATTAGCCATATATTGCCCTCTGTTTCTTATAAATTTGCTTTTTTGTCAATATGTAATACTATCGAGGTTGATGGTAGTTTTAGAATCCGTCATTGAAGTAAATACAATCTAACAAACAAGGAACATAAAATAAGAAAAAAATTATATAGTCTTTAGGTACCGCTATTGTATTAATGACCACGGCCTCTTTTTCAATGTCCGCGTCAGCTGACAATGA
>CAJQOL010000219.1 GCA_905479925.1 uncultured Kangiellaceae bacterium
TAAAAATTAACCTAAATCAAAAGGGAAAAATTATACAGGGAATTTTATTTTGCCAAATTATCGTTATAAATAGAAATTTATAGACGATGTTAATTTGGTCGAAAAGTGACGATTGATTCGATGGTATTGTGGTAAATTACACATAGAACGAAATGAGCTAGGTCAAGCAACAATTGTTTCAGACATTACAGGGGCAGAATCTAAGCAAACCTATGGTACGTTCGGACAGGATTATTTCACAGAGTCGGCTGCAGGAAATTGGACAAAAATCCAAAGCGCTCTTTGCTCAGTATCATCAGACTGTCCAACAGAGGCTTTTACCAGAATAAAGTCAACGGCTGCTGATGGTAGTGAGTCTTATGCTTATTTGGATGCGTTAGGTCGAACTGTAGAAACAAGAGTACAAGGATTTGGAAACTATGACCTGATCACAGAAACCGAATTTGATAATAGCGGTAATATCTATCAAACGAGCTTGCCATATAAGTCCACGGAATCCGGCTCGATTGTGAGAACTAAAAATAGCTACGATACTTTAGATAGAATTTATCGAGTTGATTATCCAGATGGTTCTCGTGATTTAAGGTATTACGATGGTTATATAGCTAGCGAGCTTGCCACTAAAACTCGTATTGTTAATGATAAAGGGCAAACAAAAACCGAGTACAAAAATATCGCTGGAGAGCTAACAAAAGTTACCGACAATAATAACAAGTCGCTTACTTATGCCTATAACGCTACTGGAGATGTTTTAACGGTTCACTTTGATAACGTTAAAAAAACCGAAGTTGAATACAATTCAATGGGCCGTAAGTCAAAAATGTGGGACTGGGATAAAGGCGCCCAAAATGAAAACCGCTACTGGCAGTATAACTACAATGCGCTAGGCGAGTTGGTTTACCAAAAAGATCCTAAGGGACAACAAGTTCGAATCTATCGCGACCGCAGCGGCCGTAAAATAAGACAACTGGATAGAAATAGCAGTAATGTTTATGTTGCAGATTTTAGGTGGACTTATAACAATAGTACCTCTCACTCTAACGCTATTGGTAAGCTGACAAAACAAAGAGATAATTACGATACTGATCTAGTTGTGGAGTATGAATACGATAGCCTTGGTCGTAACGATGTTACAACGACCACAATTGCAGGAAAAGCGTTTGTTAAGGATGTTACTTTCGATTCTATCGGGAGAGTCTTTGAAAGTTTTGATGCTAGTGGCGCAGACCACGGCCTGAAAAATATCTATGACAGCAAAGGTTTCCTCATTGAAGTTTCTGAAACGAAAGCCAACGACAATACGGTTTATAGAGAAATTTTGGAAATGGATCAGTTTGGTAACGTCACCAAAGAGGTTTTTGGTAATGGTGTTATCACTGAGCGAGAGTATGAAGATACATCTGGCCGTTTGATAAGAATTAATACAACGGACGGAGCCGCTGTTCGTCAAAATCTCGAATACGAATGGGACTCTTTAGGTCGACTAGAAGAAAGGCAGTCGATCACCAAGAACCTTACTGAGATTTTCACCTACGATAATCTTAACCGAATCATAACGGTTAATGGTGTAAATTTATATGACTATGACGCCAAAGGAAACATTACCTGGAAGCAGGATGTAGGTAGTTATAGTTATGGCGGTAAATGCGGCACGGTTGTGGCTGGTAGCCATGCTGTTTCATCGGCGGGTGGAAAGAGCTACTGTTACGACCTAAATGGAAACATGATCAGCGGTGATGGACGTACAGCGGAGTATTCCATTTTCGATAAAGCAACTAAAGTTATCAAAGGCGGTCATACTACTGAGTTTGCTTATTCGCCTACAAGAAGTCGATATAAACGAGTAGATACCAGCGGTGCAGGCGTTACTACTACATTCTACTTAGGTGGTACGGAATACATCCAAAAACCAAGCGGTGAAACATTCTACCGACGAAGTTTACCGGGTGCCGTTGTTGATGTTCCTGCATCTGGTTCTATGACAACTAAGTATTTGCATACTGACCATTTAGGTTCAACCGATGTTATTACCGACCACAATGGTAATACCGCACAAGAAAGTAGTTTTGATGCGTTTGGTAAAAAACGACGCGTTTCAACTTGGACTGGTGATGATTTTGAGGTGAAGTTTGGTCCATTGGAGTTAACTTCTAAAGCCTACACGGGTCATGAATCCGCAGAAGAAGTTGGTATTATTCACATGAACGGCCGGATTTATGATCCGAAACTTGCGAGGTTTATGCAGGCCGACCCTTTTATTGATGGGGTGACTGATTCGCAAGGCTACAATCGTTATACCTATGTTAGAAACAATCCTCTTGCTTATACCGATCCGACTGGTTTTAAGCGAAGTGGTGGACTTAAGCGATGGCAAAAAACAGCCAGAGCCGCGATGGGGCCATTAGGGAATAGTAGTACTGGTAGACAGGTGTTTCAGGTTGTAGGTTCTGTGCTCAGTTTCTACTGCGGACCTGCAGCGGCAGCTTGTGCAGCGGCGGTTTCTTCTGTAACCACTCTTGGAAATGGTGGAAATGGACGAATGGCTATTGAAGCCGGGGCTCGAGCCTACGCAACCGCTTATATATCAGGGGAAATTGGAAACGGTTTTGGAAAACTCGATTCACCTTGGAAGATATTTGGTTCATCAGTAGCACACGGTACTTTAGGTGGTGTCATGAACGTCCTTGGTGGCGGAAAGTTTGGGCATGGGTTCACTAGCGCTTTTATGAGCAAGTTCATATTATCTCACCTCGATCTAAAAGGTGATATTGATGATAAAGAATGGGGTAATGTTGCAAGCCGAACTTTTGTTGCGGCAATGGTTGGTGGTACTATATCAGAGGCTACTGGCGGTAAGTTTGCTAATGGGGCTGTTCAGTCTGCGTTGCAGTGGGCGTTTAATGCGGAGAGAGAAAGGAGGACTACTAAAGAAGTAATTCGTGAAATGAAAGAGTTGTTTAAAGAACAAAATATTGAATTTTCTAATGAGGAAGCAAAATTAGCTCTTTTGGCCGCATTCAGAGCTAATCGTCATGCTGTAAATATAAAAGCAATAGAAAATGTAAGTAAGTTAAACGAGTCACAAATGGACTTAGCGATAGAAGCCGCAATAACGCTCACTTATTCAGGAGAGATTAATGAAGTTTTAGGTGTGGCAGCGATAAAAAATAGTGTAGGTGTTTTGACCCCAAAAGCGGCAGCAAAATTACTCAACGAGGATGGTTTTGATTTTTCGGACGTACGTGAAAATATTGAAGATGAGTGGGGTAATTTAGGTTACGGAGCTGTTACACGAGCAAATGCGAGGAATCAAATATCTGGGTCCTCTGGTGGATATAGATTTGAATGTGCGTTCAGAGGTATGTGTTTATGAAAACTATTATTTCGTTAGTTATTTTATCAGTCTTAGCTTTTGAGGCTCTTGCTGGTACTAATAATCTGGAAAGTTGTAATAAAACAAAGGAATCGCTTAATGCAATATATTCTAGCGATCTGAACGCGATACTTGAGAATGTCTCCTTGCCAAATGACTACGAGGAAGTATCTCAAAATTTAAACATTCTCGGTCTGAAAGTACCGTATTTAGAAGAGTGGGGAAATCCATCTATAGAAGCTAAGTCTTTAGAGTCAAAAGGTCTAATTACTTTTTCGAATGGTATTAGGGTTTCGATATTTAGAAATGAAAGTAAATACTTTAAGCTAGTGGATACCTTGCCTACTATTTCCGCAACGCAAAAGTATGAAGATATTTTTTCTATCTTTAATAGCTACAATTTTAGTAATTCTAGCGAACTCACAGACGAGAAATTAACAAAGACTAAGTTAGCGGTAATGTCAGGTCTGGTAGATTTAAATTTTGAATGCTCGAATATTAATTCGAGCTCTATAGCTAAGAATGTTCTGCTACTCATTGACAAAAGTGTGCCACCTATAGAGGAACGTTTTGCATACTTTATCACGAAAAACGGGCGTGGAACTGTTATTGGATATGAAGATCATGATATTGTTAGACGAGTATGGTCTATCCAGATTGAAAATGATACTTATGAATATCTCGTTTTCTATTCTGTATCAATGACCACTCAAACTTTGAGTCGAACTGATATGAAATATATGATATCTACGATAGAATGAAAATTAAAAGAACCGCTGTACGTTGGGGTGAATCATTCGGGTAGGTTGGGGTGAAAACCCCAACATCTTACGTTCAATAAATTCGGAATATATTGATGACACCTATCGCTAGGCAATTCATCTGGTTGTAAAGATTTAACGACGCATCGACTCTTACCATCGCTGTTGGGGTTCCTTCGTTACCCCAACCTACGGACTACCGCGGTACGTTGGGGTAAATCATTCGATTAGGTTGGGGTGAAAACCCCAACATCTTACGTTCAATAAATTCGGTACTTATTGAGAACTTCTTAACACCTGAAGAGAAGGCTCTTCAAAGACGCATAATTAAAGTTCAAAGCTACGGTTTATCTTTTCAATAAAAGGAATTAAGAATGGGAATGTTCGACTTCAACAATGAAAAGATAGAAAATTCGGCTCATTGGGAGGAAGTGCTCTGCTCAGGTAAAGGTCGACCTCAAAATTTAGTTAGAGCGAAAGTACCCGGAGGATGGCTCGTTGAAAGCAGAAGCACTAGTGCCTATGGCGGATTAACCTTTATGCCAGACCCTGAACATCTTTGGCTGCAGGAAGAAGAAAAATAAGAGGTCAGGCTCATTTTACAACATATACCGCGGTACGTTGGAGTAAATCATTCGGGTAGGTTAATGGAATGGACCCACTATTCAAACGGCTTCAAATGAGCCAAACTGAAAAAGGTTAATAATCAGTTAAAGAATAGGGGTCCAAGATGAATATAGTAACGTGTGGTATCGA
>CAJQOL010000220.1 GCA_905479925.1 uncultured Kangiellaceae bacterium
CAAACGACTAAAAAGAACTAAAAAAGGACTATTTACTGACTAAGTTGCCCTAAGTCGATAAATAGCCCTTCGTTTTTGCAGGAATGTGTTTTGGCTTTATTGTTTAAGCGTTACCAAAACTAATTGCTTTCAGATTTTTTCTAATCACGAATCCAGCGATAAACCTCTTTCCATTGCGGTTTCTTGCCGCTCTTCAACACTCCAATTCTATAAATCTTTCCTGCAAAGGAGAATACAAATAGCAAAGTTAGAATATTGACTGATAGAGCAACCCCAACTTCCCACAAAGGAACATCTACGACCGCCATACGAACTGGCATCACAATAATTGATGCGAAAGGTAACATGGAGCTAATCTCCGCTATAAAGTTAGTAGGGTCCTTTAACATACTAAAACAGACATAAAATGGAATCAAAATTAGGAACATGATTGGCATTGCGCCTTGTTGAGCTTCAGACATATTGTCAAAAAGAGCACCGACTGCCGCATAAAGCCCTAAGAATATAACCAAGCCGACGCCGTAATTTAGTATGAAATAGCCAATTTGGAATAGTGAGATTGAGAACTGCAACTTTTCCGGTAGTACTAAAATGCTCGTTATACTGACAAAAATAAACGGCAACATCCAAATTATAATTTGGGTCAAACCAGCCAAAGTCGTGGCGATTATTTTAGCCGACATTAACTCATTAGCGTGAACCGATGAAAGTAGCACTTCGACTATCCGATTCTCTTTTTCTTCGACCACCGCTTTCAATATTTGCATTCCAATCAAGATTAGGCTCATATATAGCATGAATGCTAATACTCCAGCTAGAATAAAGGCTCCGTAATTATCTTTCTCTACACCTTCTTTTTCACTGATTTTGAAATTCTGTAAGTCCATCGAATTTCTTGCATATTCAATATCCTTACTTGAAACCGACTTGCCACTAAAATGAGATTCCACCAAAACGCTATTAACCAACTCATTGATTTTTCGAGTGATATTTGTATTTTTCGGATTAGCGGAGTAATACTCTATGATCTTTTCAAGTCCATCATCAAAAGGCAAAAAGAATACCCCATTGAGTGTTCCTTCCAATAAATCAGGTTTAATACTATCTATATAGGATTCGAGCCCGTCACGCTTGACGACCTTTACACTGACAACGAAGTTTTTATGGTTAAAATTCTTAGAGTTTTCATAGTCGGTTGCTATTAGCTCAACTAATTCAGATCGCTCAACTAACACTTCAACATTGATTTTGTCTTCACTCTCGTAACGCATAATGAAAGTCATAAACGCCATTAGAGCAACCATTAAGATCGGTACAAAAATGGTCGAAAAAATGAAGGTTTTGGTCATTACCTGGGCTTTTAGTTCACGCTTTATAATAGCCATAGTTCTAAACGAAAATAAATTAAGCATGGTTCACCTCCTTGTTCGAGAACTCTTGAGTAGGCTGAGAATTCTCTGCTCCTGTCTCTTCTTTGTCTTGGGTCAAGTTGATAAATATTTCGTGAAGTGATATATCGTTTGCATCGAACCGCTTAACAATCACGTTTTTCTCAACTAATAAATGTAATAACGTTTGTACATCCTGAGGTGTTTTTACACTGATTCCCGTAAACCGACCAAAGTCCTCCATTTTTTCTATCATCGTATTATTTTCCAAAAACGAGATATCTCCCTCATAAACAAGGCTGATATTTTTTTGGCTATATTCTTTCTTTAGCTCTGTTAATGAACCATGTTTAATCATCTTCCCATGGTGAATAATGGCTATGTGATCGCACATTTTTTCTGCGAAATCCATAAGATGAGTAGAAAAAATGATGATTTTTCCCTGTTTCTTAAGGTCTAAAATAATGTCTTTCAGAATATTGGTATTAACCGGATCGAGACCAGAGAAAGGTTCATCCAAAATAATAAATTCTGGGTCATGAATGATTGTGCAAATAAATTGAATTTTCTGTTGATTACCTTTTGAAAGATCTTCAATTTTTGAATCTTTTCGATCAAGCAGTTCGAATCTTTCTAAGTAATCGAGAGCTTTCTGTTTAACTTCTTCCCCCTTTACACCTTTTAATTCGGCAAAAAACAGAATTACCTCTAGCAACTTCATTTTTTTGTAAAGCCCACGCTCCTCTGGAAGGTAGCCCACTCTATTTCTAAATTCTTGTCCAACCTCAGAGCCGCGCAATAGAACCTGTCCACTATCTGGGAAGTAAATGTTCATTAACATTCGGATAGTAGTCGTTTTTCCAGCACCATTTCGCCCCAGAAGTCCAAATACGGACCCCTCTGGAATATTGAATGAGACGCCATCAACGGCGACGAAATCCCCAAAATTTTTACAAAGCGACTTCGCTTCTAATGCATACCCCATTTCAAACTCCTGTTAGTTAATATCGTCAATTAATCAATAATTTCCGTTTTATTAAGAATAATCTAGATTTTTCGAAATTTATCCTACTTTAGTTCGTTAGTCTGAGCGTCTCATGTTTTATTACAGTGCAAACCGCAATTAAATTGCTTTGACTAGCGGTACTGACGAACCAAGTAACGAGAAATTCAAAAATTTTAATAATTACTGTAATAAATCGTCAAAGCGTGCGACTAATCGAATAACACATAAAATTAACCAATAAACGAATAAAAGGAAAATCGTCATGACTGAGAGCAACCCTTATGAGTCGGAACCTTCGAACCAACGAGAAGCTGGCAACCTCGCTATATTAACTAACATATTTGTAGCGCCCAGCAACGGTATGATGCAAGTAAAAGAACGCTTCGGCATCGTTTTTCCTTTGTTTACTATGTCAATACTAGCTGGAATGGCATTCTATTTTTATTTTAGTCACGTCGATTACAACTGGTATGTTGATTACACCGTAGAAGCTACTGCAGGAGATCTTAGCAAAGCAGAACAAGACCAAAGAAGAGATGCAATGTCGATGATGCCTCAAGGAACAATGGCCGTTATTTACGGTATTACTTCTATGATTTCTATCGGAGTAATGTACCTTCTTCATGCAGTTTATTTTCTAATTGTCTCTAAAGTAAATGGCGATGGTTTTGAGTTCAAACAATGGCTGTCTTTCGTATCATGGACTTCACTACCGGCAGCACTAGCATTCATTGCAATGTTCGTCATGATGTTTAGCTCTGAAAACATGCAAATAGCTCAAGAGGCTCTTAACCCTCTTAGTTTAAACGAGCTGTTCTTCGGAATGGAACCTTCTAAAGGTATGGGAAGACTATTATCGAGCCTTCATTTTCCTCAGTTTTGGAGCCTAGCGGTAATGGTTATTGGTTATAAAGCTTGGACAAACAAGTCAATGATGTCTTCTGCACTCGTTGTTCTTATGCCATTTGTCGTTATCTATCTAGCTTGGTTGCTATTTATCTAAACGATCCTCAAATAGGCTCTCAAATTCAATTTGAGAGCCTTCTTTCCAAGTCTCGTTCTTTTACGCATAATTTTTCAAGGTATTACAATGAAAAAAACGATTATTGTTATCGGCATCCTCGCTTTGGTAATTGGTATTCCAGTTTCCAAGCGCTTTGTGTCTAAGGACACGTCGAAGGAAGTCTTAGTGGAGCCACTTTCCAAACATACAATCAAGGCTTCCATATTGGCTTCGGGCCAGCTAAAACATGAAGAGCAAGTAAAACTTAGTGCTGAAGTAATAGGCAAAGTCACTAAGCTTTATGTCAAGGAAGGCGATCAAGTATCAAAAGGTCAGTTAGTTCTTCAAATTGATGATGAGTCCTACCTTGCATCTGTCGAACAACAACAGGCCGTTGTTAGTCAACAAAAAGTGGCTATTGAACGCCAAGAGCTCGTGGTTGCCAACCTAAAGCAGCAATGGAATAGGAAGTCTAAACTGTTTGAAAAAAATCTTCTTGATAAAGACGCCTTTGAAGCGATCAGCCATGCGTACGATGTTGCTAAAGTCGACCTCAGAAGCGCGCACGAAATACTTAAACAGGTTGAGGCAAGCCTGGAACAATCGAGGGACCGACTTTCTAAAACCAAAGTAACGTCACCAATAAATGGAAATATTACCTCTTTAGATATCAAAGAAGGTGAAACCGCCATTTCAGGTACAACAAATATCAGCGGTTCATCACTAATGACAATTGCTAATCCAGAAAGTATGTTGGCGGAAGTCAATGTTGATGAAGCTGACATTGCAAATATTGCACTCGGGCAGAAATCAGAAATCATATCAATTGCGTTTTCTAATAAGCCGATTGACGGCGTAGTGGAATCCATTTCCTCAAGTGCTAAACAAACACCGGGCCGTCAAAGCTTGAGTTTTTCGGTAAAGCTAAAACTTGCCAATAACCAAGCAATCAACCTTCGTCCAGGCATGAGCTGTCGAGCTGAAATATTCACCCGCGGTGAACAGGAAAAAATAGCTATTCCAATTAATGCAATTCGCACAGAAGAAGATAACGACGCCAATCTGGTAAGAAGCTATGTTTTTAAAGTTAACGGCAATAAAGTTGAAAAGGTTTATGTTGAGCTAGGCATATCCGATGACGATTACCAGGAAGTAAACTCTGGCATCGATGAAAGCGACCTAGTGGTTGTTGGACCCGACAAGATTCTTAGACACCTTAAAGATGGGGACTCGGTGAAGTCGGAAAATAAAGACGGTGAAAACCAGAAAAGCGTTGATTAGTTTCAGCGCACTTTAAGAAGCCTTTAAAAATAACGCCGATAAAACAAGGCTTGTAGTGGTAGTAAGCATACACAAACCGAACTAAGAGCGCTTTGAGCAAAAACTATGTCATTAATCAAATTTAGTCAAATCTGCAAGTTTTATCATATGGGAGACCAGACGGTAAAAGCATTAGATGGTATTGAGTTAACAATCGAAAATAATGAATATATCGCATTTATCGGTTCGTCGGGTTCGGGTAAGTCAACAATCATGAATATTCTAGGTTGTTTAGATAAACCAACCCACGGCGACTACCATCTAAACGATAAAAATGTCGCTTCAATGAGCGCTGATGAACTAGCCGAGATTCGAAACTTAGAAATAGGCTTCATATTTCAAAGTTTTAACCTTCTGCCACGAGCTTCCGCATTACATAACGTCATGCTGCCATTAGTTTATAAAGGAATACCACTTAAAAAACGCAAAGAACTAGCGACTAATGCACTTAACAAAGTTGGCTTAGGTGATCGTTCAGATCATATACCTAGCCAGCTTTCTGGCGGCCAGAGACAGCGAGTCGCAATTGCCAGAGCATTAGTCACAGAACCCTCAATCCTGCTAGCTGACGAGCCCACCGGTAACCTCGACAGCCAAACTACCAAAGATATCATGGCGCTTTTTGACCAACTTCACGATGAAGGGCAAACGATTATCATGGTAACTCATGAAGATGAAATAGCGGCACACTGTCACCGAATTGTGAGACTTAGCGACGGTAAGATCATTGAAGACTATCGTCAAAATTCCGAAGAAAACTCAGTGGCGGAGGCGAAATAATGTTTAGTCTTATTGAAAGCTTTAGAAGCGCTATCAGTTCAGTTAGAGCACATGGTTTTAGAAGTTTTCTAACAACGTTAGGTATCATTATCGGCGTAAGTTCAACCATAGCCGTGGTATCGGTTATTCAAGGCCTTAGTTATTCAATTAACCAACAATTTGAAGGCTTTGGTTCCAATTCTATTTCAATCCGTTCGTCGACTCCTCGAAGTGAGCGTTTGAAGGGAAAAATTTCTAGAATTACCGCTGAGGATGTTATAGCAATCAAAGAAAACTCTGAGGGAATCGAGTTCATAACCCCTCAACTCGGCTCTACAACGGGTGGTACCAATGCTATTAAATACAAAGGAAACCAAAGTTTTGCACAATTAGCTGGCTCGACTTACAGCTACCAAAATGTACAGAATCTGGACCTTAAATATGGACGATTTCTTTCTTACTCCGACAACGAAACTCGGCGCAAAGTTGTAGTTATTGGTGATAAATTAAGAGAAGACTTAGAGCTGCCGGCAAACCCTGTCGGCGAATTTATCCAGTACGCCGGAGAATGGTTGAAAATTATAGGCATGGCAGAACCTAAAGGCTCATTTTTCGGGTTTAGCCAAGATAACTTTGCGATTCTCCCCTATAGCACCATGCAAGGACTAAATGGCAACCTTCAGCAACCGGACATATTTGTTCAGTTACAGCTAAAGAGTTTAGAAAACTTAGACGAAATAAAGGCGAGATTAACTAGGATACTTCGAAAGCAACATCGACTAGAGGCCGATCAGGATGACGACTTTAAAATAGAGACCCCTGAACAGCTAACGTCTGGTATCTCCACAATAATCAATACTATGACCGTGGTGTTAGGTGGGATAGTTAGTATCTCGTTACTGGTAGGAGGCATAGGCATAATGAATATTATGCTCGTCTCCGTTACTGAGCGTACAAGAGAGATCGGAATTTGTAAGGCTATAGGAGCCAAACGTCACCATATTTTACTGCAATTTCTCATAGAAGCAGTTGTACTTTCTCTGTTGGGTGGGGTAATTGGCATCATTTTGGGCTATGGGCTAGGGATGCTCGCGGCAATGTCTATGCCGGGCTTTCCTCCTGCTAACGTTCCTTTGTGGGCAGTTGGCGTCGCTTTTGGATTCTCAGCCTTTGTAGGAATACTATTTGGGATAATTCCTGCAGCAAAAGCTGCCAATTTAGATCCGATAGATGCCTTACGGTATGAATAAACTCAGTCGATTAATGCAAATGCAGAAATGCCTATCGACTTAATATACAGCCTCTGATATTCACAAAATAACCGCAGTTATTCTCTGCGGTTAACCCGCACCAACTAATACTAATAGAATCAATATAAATAGAATCAATTTGAATAGAATCAATAAGAAAGGCTTTGAACTGAAAGTAGTTCTTGGTCGATAAAGGTATTCAGCCATCTTTTTTAACCATCGGCCGGTTAGTAAGATAGAAGAAGTCTAGGCACTTAATATTACTTCACTGAAGCAATACTCGCTTGATAGCAAAGGGTTCCGACACGCTGACTTTTAGACAGAACTGAAGCGAAGTTCCCCTCAACAAACTATGAGTTTCTGATTCTATTTAAACAATAAAAAGCGGTAACATCATGGATGCTTAAATCAATATAGAATTATGGCGTTTTGAACTAGGTAATTAACCGGATTAGCAACGGAAGGGAATAACTCTCTAGCACTTCAATAGCTAGTCTTTGACCAGTTCCACATCAATGCCAAAAGAGACTAAATACAAATAGAAAGCTCACTCAATTGAAGAGCTTTAGGCCTTCATCATTGCCATTTAGGCATAAAAAAAGCCGGCTATTAACCGGCTTTTCAAATTCAACTCTTATTACCGCTAGAGTTTTGCAGCATTAGCTTTCTGATTTTTTACATAACCAGTCCACTGAACCGCTTGCTTGCGCCATTTCTTATACTTGGTAGCTTTATCTAACGCTGCTATCGCGCTGTTATACTGCTTCAGTCCCAAATAAGAAAGACCTTTTCTAAAGTGCGCCTTACCAGGATCTTTCAGGCTACCTTTTTCTAGCGCCGTATTAAACCCTGCAATAGCTTGTTTAAATTTCTCAGTATCAGCTAAAAGCTCAGCACGTTTAAGGTCATTCTCACCAGTCTTGGTCTTCGCAGCCGAACGCCCATAGGCGTCAATAGCCTTGTTAAGTTCACTAGCAACATGATAGTTAGAAGCGATATTCTTCCAGTTTTTCTCAGTATCTTCTACGATACCTTTATCGATACCTTCTTTAAGAATTTCGGCTGTTCTAAATGCGATATCACTGTAGGCAAATAGTGAGGACAATTGCTTATAATCATTCTCATTTTCCATGTAACCCATTACGTAAAACATTTCACTTACCACTAGGGCATCTTCGATTTTATCTTGTGAAGAATAAATTGAAGCTAGGTTTCTCCAGTATCTTTTTTCTGTAGGGAAGTATTGAATAAGCTGCTTCAAGACAGCTATTGAACCATCATAGTCTTTTAGCTCGAAATGCCCATTTAATAATAAACCGAATGCACTTTTTAAAGGCTTAGAAGCGGTTTTTGCAGCCCAATATGCAGGACAAACAGCTTCTCTTAATTTATTTGAATCAGCCAAAATAGCAGCATAAAGCAAATAAACCTGGTCATTATCCTTATTAGAATTATCTAACCAACGCTTCAAAAATTTAAGTGCTGCGGCTTTATTATCATTACTATAGTGCATTGAAGCCACATTCTGAGTAAGGTCTTGCATCTCGTTTGGCTGCATATAACCCTTACCTATATCGAGCGCTTGCTCAAAATAAGGTGTGGCTCCTAAAGTATCGTTTTGTTGCGCGAACGCAATTCCAATATACCTTGCAACAGTCGCCTTTACATTTTGATCTTTTGTCGAGTTGAAAAGCTTTTTAAGCATTTCAATTGCTTCCGCATAATTCTCCTCGGCCAACTTCTCTAATGCTCGAGAAATGCGCTTGTGTGCACGTTCAGGCAAGCCACGCATTGCAACCTTTGGTATCTTTAATTTTTTATTAACCAGAGGTTTACAGTTCTTTGTTAAGTTAGTCAAAGGTACAACTACATCAATCTTCGGCTTCGCTTTAGCCTTAGGTGCGTCAGCCGCTATAGCCGCGCCGCTACCTAAAGCACCAGAAAGCAGAAAAAGAGGAACGTATAAAAGATTCTTAGTATTCATATTTTACCCACTTCCTTCTATTCGGCTGCCAATTGGAATTGCATTGTATAAACCATGTTGTGCTGCTCTACGGCCACACCATCAACAACATTTGGCTTAAATTTCCACTTGTAAATTGCTCTTCGTGCATCACGTTCAAAAACACGCTTAGGCTTAGCATCAATTAATTCAACATTTTTTGGCGTACCATCAGGAGCAATAGTAAACTTAAACTTAACCCAACCTTCAATCCCTTCCATTGCGGCTTTTCTTGGGTATCTAGGTTGAATGATAACCATTGGAATGGCTTCTCCGTCACCCATATTACCGCCGCCAGGAGGACCAAGGTATAAACCGGCACCAGCAATTGAAACATCAAGTTTTTCCATGTTTAAATTCATTTGCTGAACTTTTGGTCGCTCGGCTTTTGCTATTTTTTGCGTTTGCGGAGGAGGCGGATTCTTTGGTGGCTCCGGCTTTTTAGGCAAACGTCTTTCTAGCAAGTTGATCTCGTCATCAGGCTCTATCATGCTAATTTGTATGGTAGGCATTTTCTCTTCAACCGGTGGACGAACCTCCGCTTTTATCAAATAAGCCATGATTATAAAGAGCCCAAAAGTGACTCCACCACCGATACCAAGTCCAAAAATAAGTCTTTGCATTTTACTGGTCCGCCGCTACTGATACATTGTTAACGCCAGCAGCCTTCGCTGCATCTAATACCGCCAATAAAACACCTGCGTCGGCTCTATTGTCGGCCTGAATTACCACTGTGCTTTCAGGGTTTTCTAAAAGCATGTCTTCTAGCCCAGCTTTTACAGCATCTTTATCAACTTTGTTCTTCAGCATGTAAATGTCACCCCGGCTATCAATACCTACAAAAATATTAGCCTTAGGTTTCTTTTCAGCTGTTTCTGCCGTTGGCTTTTCAACATTAATACCAGACTCTTTAACGAAAGAGGCAGTAACAATGAAGAAAATCAGCATGATGAAGACAATATCTAACATGGGTGTCATGTCAATTTGAGCTTCGTCTTGTGCTGGTTTAAGCTTTTTCTTAGCCATAATTTTCTATCCTGTCATTATTCTATTCAAACATAGATACATCGATTCAATTCATCAATGTTTAGGGCTGACGCTAATACAACCTAATGGTAGTTCAACGGTTACATGATAGTTAACCATGTAACCCTACAGCCCTTCTGTTTATCGGTCTATGCTAGTGGTGCGGCATATGGTCTGCGAGTTCTTGCGCCCTTACATTGGCGGAATACTCCAAACGAGCGCTTATGAACAACCCAGATAAAGCAGCAACCATGCCCGCCATAGTAGGGATTGTCGCTTGAGATATACCTGCGGCAAGAAGTCTCGCACTTCCTGTACCAGCTAAGGCCATAAGCTCAAATACACCTACCATGCCTGTTACAGTACCTAACAAACCGATCATTGGACAAATAGTAACGATGGTTTTGATAACCAACAAGCCAGAGTTCAGTTTCTCAGACATCTGAGAAATCCAAGCTTCTCTGATTCGGTGCGCTTTCCAGGAAGTGGTATCCGCTCGAGCATCCCATTGCGCGATCATTAATCGCGCTTGCTTAGGATAAGTCTGGCTGAAATACCACAACCTCTCGATGATAAGCGTCCACATCGCTATTAACGCCGCAGCAATAAACCATAGAACGTCGCCACCAGTTTCAACAAACTTGGAGACGGTTTCCATTAGTTCTTGAAGAAATAGCATGATTACGCTCCCGCTTCTTCTTCATGCTGTGCGATTAAACCTGTGCTTTGCTCTTCCAGCATATGATTAAGACCTTTAGCGATACCTGAAACCACACTATGAAGTAGGATTAATGGTAGAGCTGCAACAATTCCAAGTACTGTTGTCATTAGCGCCTGAGAAATACCGCCAGCCATTACTTTAGGGTCACCTGCACCGTAAAGAGTAATACTTTGGAAAGTTTCGATCATACCGGTAACTGTTCCTAGTAGTCCCATCAATGGTGCTACTGCTGCAAAAACTTTAATGATTGTAATTCGGCGTTCAATCCTAGGTGTTTCCTTAAGGACAGCTTCGTCTAGTTTTAGCTCTAGATTTTCTGTGTCATCATCTTTATTAGCAAGATAAACAGCCATAATACGTCCTAGTGGATTATTACCTGGGGTACTAGATTTAGCCTGTGCACGCATTTTCGAACGTAAAGAGCTAAGAACGATGATTCGCTCTAAGACGATAAGCAAACCAAGAGCCAACACAACACCGATAGCAGCACCAACTACACCAGCGTATTTCTTAACTCGGTCAGGCCATGATTCACGTTGTACTTCAATAGTTAATATACTTCCGCGAGATGGGTCAATCGCCAAACGCTCTACGCCTGAACTAGTACCTTGATAAGGTTCGATAGTTCCAACAAAATCACCTTTTGGTTGGCTAAGAAGTTGGTTGATATCTTGCTCTTTATCATTGAAAACTAAGTATTCACCGTTTGATACCAAGTTAAATCCACCAATTCTATCAATGGTTCGCTCTTCTTTTCGGCCATCGCGGTTTACGATTTCAGTTGAAAACTTAACAATCTTAGATTGCTCAGTCATTTCTGTTTGAATTTCCACCCAAAGGCGTCGAATTTCAGGTATTTCAGGGAAGACTTTAGCTTGAGCGAGAGTTTCCAAGAACTGATGACGACCAGGATATTGAGCAGTTACAACAGAACGCTGAAAACGAGCCGCAGAATCACCAGCAACCTGACGAACAACACCAATCATTTCACCTAATGAACCCGCTTTTAGTAACTTAGCAGCCGCTAACTCTGCTAACTTCTTTTCGTTAGCATCATATTGTGCTTTAAGACGCGCGGTTCGGTCTTCTTCTCTTTTTTGCTCTGCTTTAGCTTTGTTTAATAAGGCGCGCTGTTGATTGCGATCCCGTCTAAACTCCTCTACACGCTTTGCATTTGTGCGAGACTGTCTAATTTTGTCTTCTTTTACGAGTTTCAGTAACTCGTTAAGTGTTGTTGCTGCTGGAGTTTCTATTGCGCCAGTATCTTTCTTTGGTTCCGCCGCATTTACGCCAAATGTCATCGCTGTTAATGCAAGAGCAGCTAATATATTTTTAATTTTCATTATTCAGCCCTCTTCGCTGCAGGGATTGGTAGTTCTATAAGATTCATAGTTGCTTGCTTGTTCGCCATTTTGATACCTTGCTCAATACTTCTAACGTAGGAATCATCAAGCTCTTCATAGCGTTTCTTTTCAATATTGTAAAAACCAGCTGACTTACCATCTAAGGTCAAATATACGAGTGCAACACGCCCAACTTGTAAGAACTCGACCTGAATCTCTTCAGTTCCGTCCATAATTTTATCTTGGTAAGCACTAATACTTTCGCCATATCCAATTTCAGCTTGGTATGCCTCAAGAATTTTTCTATATTTTTCTGAATTAGGAATATCGGCACGAATCATATAGTTTTTAAGCTTATTAACTCGATCAACACGTACATCCTTTTTGAAAGGTATATCGATTTGAATGAAATTGTCTAATGATGCAATCATTTCGTTCATCAACGGCACTGCACCACGCTCTGTAGCGTCAATGGTCGCCATTTCTCTCTCGATAGAAGCCATTTCACCTTCTTGAGACTGAATGAGGATCTCAAGCTGGTTGTTATAAATTCTTAAACTATCCACAAGTTGCAACGTTGCCTTGTATTCAGCATTAAGATCGACAGCTTGTTCAGCAAATCGGTCTACAGAAGCTTGAGCTCGTTTAGTATCCTTGTTAATTTGCTTTTCAATAGCAACTGATTGTTCGTAAGGTCCTGCAGCTAAGGCATTCCCTGCAATGAATAAAGCTGACAGTGACAATACTGACGCTTTAAGTAGATTTGTTTTATTGCGACTATGCATGTGGCTTCCTAATTAAGTTTTTTAGGTTGAGTTAAACTTGACTGGTGTTGCGAATTTTACTTTTAGAGCTAGGTTGCAGCATTTAGGCCTTCTGAAATATCTCGTTTAAGATACCACCGAAAGAAACATAAAGCGGCTAACTTTAAAATGTACGATTTTCACTTACCAATACTGCTAGATGGCTTAATATAATTCTTATCGTAGCAGTCGAAACTTTTTATTACAAAGTGCAATGCAACTAACACATGTGCACGATGTGCCGACTATAAACAGAAAATTTAAGTGAGTCAAACGTTCTAAGGCAAGAAACCGCGCTTAAATCTCTGTTTTGTTTTATCTGAGATATTCCGTCATAAAAAGCCAAATCTCAACAATAACAACATAATTACAACTGTAGCAGTTGAAATTTAGCCTGTCAAATTTAGTTTTGGTACATATAGTAGGAGTTAAGACGTTCTATGTTTAGGCGAAAACCATAAGGAAAAGCCCATACCATTGGGCTTAATCGATCGGAATATGAGCATTTTTTAGCCGTTCAATTAAAGGGGCTAATTCATGGTGGTAGTTGCGCCACATGCCAACAGAGCTGGAATAGAGTTTTTGTCGCACTTGTACCGCGCTGGCAGTAGTCGAAGCTTGCTTATTATTTTGAAAGTCTAAGTATTGCTCCGACCAATCAAGCTCACAATAGTTAATAAGCTTTTCAATGACGTTTTCACTATCACTGATCAAATTATCGTAGGACACGACGTGTATGACATCACCAAGCGTTTCCTTCCAGTGTTCCATGAGTTGGTAATAAGCAATATAGTAATCTGCAAGCTCATCTAATTTGTAAGAATACTGGTAGATATCAGTGAACATTTGCTTGTAAATTGCGTAGCAGGCATCAAGTGGATGACGTTCCACCAAAACAATTTTAGCTTTTGGTAAAGCCATGTGTATTAAACCTGTATAAATGCTATTTTGAGGGAATTTATCTACAAAACGTTGACTAGCTTGTCGTTCAGCTAATGTATGGTCCAAATACTGGGCGCCTATTTTCTCAAAAGCTACTTGAGTTGAGAGCTTTACTAATTCTTGCCGCGTAACAGGACCTCCTTGATGGGCTTCGCCAATGGCGTTCGACAAAAGGTTAGGAAAGTAAGTCAATTCACCGGCACTTTTAACGGTATCTTGAGAAGTTATGATCCTCTCGATAAGCGTTGAGCCAGTTCGAGGCAAACCCAAAACGAATATGGCCTCATTATTTTTATTGGAACTTATATTTTCTAGGATATTTTTTGAATATACTTTTTTTATTTGGTTGAGAAAGTTTACCTCATCATTACAGTCAAACGAAAAAGTCGTACGATAGCAATCACCCGCCTTTTTACGCCAGTAAAAACTTTCGGAGTAATTCCTGATATCCTCAAGCTCTTTTGCCAACGCAAAGCACAGCATAGAGTGACCAACTTGGTCTGGCGAACCCCTCTCAGCAAGTACCTTTAACTGCATAGTATTATTAACGGACGCCGTCTGCTTTTTCAGGTTAGAGCGCAGAAATTGCGATTCGAAATGGTCCGGTTTGATCGCAATTGCTTGTTCGCAGCGCTTCAATGCTGCATCAAAATTTCCTAAATACTGCTCAACAGAAGCTAGGCTATAGTAACCATCAGCAGAACCTTCATCTAAAGTAATCGATTGTTGGTAGGCTTTTTTCGCTTCTTTGAACTTCTTATGTCGATAATAAAGAGCCCCCAGCTCCGAACTTAATTCTGAAGTCTTTATTGAATCCAAGCTAATATCCTTTAAGACTTGGTAAGAACGCGTGGATTGGTTAGTATCCAAGAGGAGTCTGCTTTGAAGTAACAATACTTCTGTGCTTCTAGACTGAAGATTAATCGCTTTATGAAGACATTGATGAGCATATTCAAAATTTTTAGCTTCAAGGCCCAACCTTAACCCTGTTGTCCAGCTAGAAACTTGGGTTGGCCATTGCTCAAACAGCTGACGACAGATAGCAGACGCTGTATCAAAGTTTCTAGCGTTTATGCAGGTTCTAGCTTGAGATAACAAACTCTGTTGATGGTTATCAGACATGGTGTTCGTCCAAAAATACGAAGGATATCACTGATTTTAGCTGGTTAGTACTCCCGGTCGGTATTCTAAGAATAATGAGTTTTACCGCAGATTCCCAATAGTCAATCAAATCAACTGATATTTGATAGACATCACCTGCAAACAAAGTTATCCTTTTTTGCTCTATAAATTCCCCTTTAAACGGGTCCATCAAACTCTTCATTGGAACAACATGAACCAGCAAGCTAACCAACCATCAGAACAAGTTAAAAAAATAGTTATAGTCGGCGGCGGCTCTTCCGGCTGGATGGCTGCCGCGGCAATGTCTCGGCATTTACCCTCATCCGTCAGCGTAACTCTGGTTGAGTCTGATCAAATAGCGACCGTCGGCGTTGGCGAAGCTACGATACCAGCAATAAGAACCTTTAATGCTGGTTTAGGCATTGATGAAGCGGAGTTTATGCGCGAAACTAATGCAACCTTCAAGTTGGCTATTAGGTTCGAGAATTGGGGTAATATAGGTGACGCCTACAACCATGCGTTTGGTTTCTACGGGTTTCCGATTAATGATGTGTCGTTCCAGAACTATTGGTTGAAAATGAAGCAAAGTGGCCTGGATTTTCCTATCCACGACTATAACCTAGCTTATGCTGCCTGCGATCAAGATAAATTTGCTCGAAAGCAATTTGACCCTAACTCAGCCGACTCCCGTTATTTTTACGCTTTTCAGTTTGATGCTGGCTTATATGCTCAATATCTTAGAAAATTCTCTGAAAAAAATGGGGTTACTCGAATAGAAGGAAAGGTAGAGCAAGTTACTCTCAATGAGCATGATGGTTTTATCAAGTCAATTTCATTGGAGTCAGGACAAACGATTGATGGCGACCTATTTATCGACTGTACCGGATTTAGAGCACTGCTAATATCGGAAGCATTAAACGTAAAATATAAAGATTGGAGCCACTGGCTCCCTGTAAATCGCGCTTGGGCGGCGTCAACTAAGTACCCGTCAAAAGACTCATCAATCCCCCCCTATACTCGAGCAAGAGCCCTAACTGCCGGCTGGCAGTGGCGAATTCCGCTTCAAAATAGAACAGGAGATGGCAACGTCTTTTGTAATCAATACATCTCAGAAGATGAAGCTCGGTCACAGTTTATTGACAATGTTGAAGGCGACCTGCTTAACGAACCAAGGCTGATTAAATTCACGACGGGAAAAAGGGAAAAGATATGGCATAAAAACTGTGTCGCTATCGGTCTCTCTAGTGGTTTCTTAGAGCCTCTTGAGTCAACCAGTATCTACCTCATTCAAGCGTCCGTATTACAGCTGATCAGAAATTTTCCCAATATGAATTTTAGTGATACGAGCAGAAATGAGTTTAACCATCAAATGAACTACCGCTACGAAGAAGCTCGAAACTTCCTTATTCTGCATTATCATGCAACCGAAAGAGAAGACACAAAGTTTTGGAAGTATTGCAAGAACATGTCGATACCTGACGAACTCGCACACCGAATGAAACTGTTTAAAGAAAGAGGTTTTGTAGCTGGTCAAAAACTCGATTTATTTTCAGAACACAGTTGGTTAGCTGTTTATTTTGGTCAGGGAATTGTTCCCGCAGGATACGATCCAAGAACTGATAACGTGAATAACGAACAAATTAAAAGCTTCTTAGAAAGAATGAGAACCGATGTCCAGCTAGCGCTTAAACAAATGCCCTCACACAATAAGACTCTGGAATCTTTTTGTCGCGGTGAACTTATATCTAAACTTTAGCTGCTGGACTTTAAATTACTGATCTTTAATTGCTGGTCTTTAGTTACTAGACTTTAATTACTAGATCTAAGCTATAACACTATTTAAGTGAAAAATAATGACACAAGATACAATCAAAAAAATAATTATCGCAGGTTCAGGTTTAACTGCTTGGACAGCTGCCATAGCAATAGCTAAGAGTTTTCTCAATACCGAGTTATCTGTAGTTGTATTAGGCGACGAAACCTCTCACGAAGAAGCCCCTTATTTACTGCCCCAAGCAATGGCGTTTCACCGTCACCTTGAAATTGATGAACGGGTGTTAATGAGAGCGACCGATGCCACATTTAGTGTAGGTACTCAGTTTGAGGACTGGAATAAAAAAGGCCACAACTTCTTTATGCCTTTTGGACCACACGGCAGCGTGACCGAATTTATTGACTTCCAACATTTCGCGATAAAATCGAAGCTAAGCAATTCTTTTGATGGAGCTTACGAAGATTATGCTTTTGCTACTGCGGTAGCTAAAGCTGGAAAATTCATGCATCCGCAAAATGATCCAAGCTCGCTGCTTTCAACACTTCCATATTCAATAAATTTAAACCCAACAAAGTACCTTTCTTTACTTAAAAATTTGGCGAAGCAAATTGGTGTTATTGAAATAGCTGAATCAATCGGTGAAGTTAATTTGGAAAAAGAAGGAGCCTTTATTCAATCTATTGAATCAACCGTCGGAAACCTTCACGAAGCTGATTTTTTTGTCGACTGTACCGGGCAAGCAGCGCAACTTTTGGGTCAGGCCTTAAAGACTAAATATACAACTTGGAGTCAATGGTTACCAATGGACAAAAAGGTGTCCTATGAAACAACCACTGAGTCGCCTCTGAAAGCGAACTCAAAAATTACGGGTTTAGACGCTGGTTTTTTAAGGAGTCATTCGAACCAAAATACGACTATTCATGAAATATCATTCTGCTCAGCAGAAACAACTTTGGAGGCGACTCTTAAACAATTAGGGTTCATTGAAGACGAACTAACGTCGGTAGAAAAACGTACATTTTCTTCCGGAAAAAGAGAAAATCAATGGGTTGATAATTGTATTGCGTTTGGCGAAGCGTCTGTTAATTTCCCGTCTCTTGAAGTTTCTAAACTACAGCTAGTCCAAGAAGATGTTATGCGCTTTATTCAGTTATTCCCTAACAAAAATATCGAACCAAGCTTAAGTCATGAATACAATCGTGTCACGGAACGGCGCTATAATAACTTGAGAGATTACCTGATACTCAACTTTGTATTTTCATCACGCAGTGAATCATCATTATGGCAGGATATTAAGAGGTCTGATTACCCGAAAAGCCTCTCTGATAAAATGCGGTTATTTAGAGAACATGGCAAAATAGCGTTTAATGAAGACGAAATTTTTATGCATCAACACTGGACAGCGAAATTTATTGGCTTAGGTTATTGGCCCATAAACTATGATATTTTCTTGGATAAATTTAATTTCCAAGAACTTCAAGAAAATTTTGTGCGAATGCGAAACGCTATTCAACAAGCCATTCCACAGATGCCAGATCATGAAGATTATCTGAAACAAGGGCTTGGTTAGTTTTTTCTTAAAACAAAAAAGCGCCATTTAGAGGGGTTTTTTTTGTTTTGAATGTCCCGTCCTGAAATAAGTTGACACTTTGGAGACTTATTATGGATTACCCTACGATCACAGAGAAAAGACGCTCTCAGAAAGATTATTCATTGGCTTTTAAACTGTCACTTGTCGAACAAGTTGAAAAAGGCCAGTTCA
>CAJQOL010000221.1 GCA_905479925.1 uncultured Kangiellaceae bacterium
GCTAATTTGATCTTGTATGAAAACTCCAACTGATTCTTGTATTTCTACGCGGTCAGTATTCGGTCCAGGAGTTGGTAATGGGTAGGATCCATATACGGGATTAAACACATTGATATGTTGTTCGCCTCGAACGCGCAGAAAAACTTGATCATTTTCGAACTTGTCAGAATCTAGTCCTGCAATTACTCGGTGCTGAAGACCTCCCAGTTCAAACACACCTGCTAAATCGGCACGAAAGACATGGTAAGTCGCGTCATAATCTCGCGTTCTGCGAAATCGATTAATCTCGTCATCAACCACATCACCAAATCCGGTTTCCGTGGCTGCACCTTCTAATGAAGTGTCGCGATAGTTAAACCCTACCAATGCGCTCCAATCATTATTAAAATCGTGTTGAAATTCCAACTGATGTCCGAGTACATCCGCCTCCATTGGTCCGTCTCCAGGCTCTCCAAGGAAACGACTCTCAGGAATAAGTCCCAGCTCACCATCAATAGCGATAACACCACGATCGAAAGGAACTTCCTGATGACTATATTCTAATTCGTAAACGAGCTTGCTATTCTCAGTCAGCGCCCAAACGATTGATGGACTCATGCCTTGTTTTGTAGACTCAACAGTATCTCTAAAACTTTCTGCGTCTTCATAATAACCAACTAACCGAAATGCCACCGAGTCAGAAATAGGTGCTGTGTAATCGGCATCAACGCGATAGGTGTCAAAACTGCCAATGGAAAAATTAAGCTCACCAGCGGTTTCAAATGTAGGACGTTTAGTGACTAGATTAATTGTGCCGCCCGGCTCTCCTCGTCCAAATAATGCCGCTCGAGGTCCCTTCAAAACTTCTACAGATTCAATGCCAGATAGATCGCGAGAACCACCAAAACCACGACCTGCGTTAAACCCGTTAACTAGGTAATTACTTGGAAGATTTTCATCCCCGACAAAACCACGAACTGCAAAACTGTTCCACAAACCACCAAAGTTATTTTGTCTTGCTACAGAACTAGACAAATCAAGCGCATCGGATAAATCGACCGCGCCAGCATTTTTTAGCACTTCTGAGCTGATGGTTAGATTCGATTGTGGCGTTTCGAGCGCTTCAAACTCTCCTTGGTAGGCTTGACGTGTGCCCACAACGACCACGCGTTTATCAGTTTCTTTGTCATCGGCATCTTTGTTTTCAGCTTGTACTTGTATCGCTACTGAGCTGGCAAGCATTGCCGCAATATAAATTGGCCTTGCTCTGTTTAATTTTTTCATTATTATGGACCTTGTATAAGTTTTAGAGTTTTAAAATTGGTTTAAATGAATTGAATCGGTTAAATAACTAGACGAGCCCATTCAATTCGGGCTTTAATTTAGCTAGTAAATATTAACTTCCTATTCGTTTTTTCTAGAATAGGTTGTACCGCTGGTTGTTGAATCAAATTGCGGTAGTAAATCGAGATTTGATTTATTGAATTTATCTGCTGAAAATAGCCAAGGATAGTAGGTCATTCTCAGGGTTTTATGAAACTCCCTAATTCGTCTTTCGTACGCCATTGCTGCTAAAGCATCAGTCTCTGCGAGCCTTGTCATTTTTTTCTGAATCAATAAAGTTGGAGAGAGCAATGTGACGAAACTTGCTCGTTGATGTTTCTTAAGCGCTGCTTCTCTATATCTAATTGAAAGCGGTTCAGCAACTTGGTCGCCCACTTGTTGAAAGGCGTAGTACCAGCCCCAATCAAAACCCTCGTTTTCATGCTTATACCCTATGTATTCTGGATGGGTTGCCGTAAAAGCATTCAAGGTAGTCTGTACCGGTAAATCCCATGCGTCATTAACAGCTTCTCGCTGAGTCAATAAGATTTCACCGCCTTGTGGAGAATGGATCGATTGATTAATCGCTAGATCGCCAAGGATGGGAATGACAAAGGTAAAAAGCGCCCAGAAACCGATTAAGATAGATGCTATTCTTGGCGCACTGCTTTCTCTTCTTCCTATTAAAAGGCTTAATGCTATCCAAAAAATGAAATAGAGTAAGCACCATAAAGACAAAATCAATACGTCTGTCATAGCAACATTATTAATCAATGCACCAACGTAGAAAGGTAGGATTAAGCTGATAAAAATTGCGAATAAGCGAACCACGACTCTAGCTCCCCATAATGCAAAAGAAGATTCCGTGGTAGTCACTAGTAATTCATGTCGTCCGCTTGCTCGTTCACTGGCAAAAAGATCATGGAAAAGTAAAATAAGCAGTAGAGGTGACAGTGCGCTTATAACAAACGCGAAATCAATTTTACCGGCTTGTGCAAGTTCAGGGTTTTGCGCATCGCTCTCGTAAATCTGTCCTTCCAAAGCCAACATCCGCACTCGGTGCTTCCAAGGATAAATATCCCTTTCACCTAAGGCTGCGAAGGCTAAGTTAGAAGGTGCTGAGTAAGTTAAGTGAAAACTATAATAAGCCAGTGCTCCTGGAGCGTTATGTTTATCTTGAGCTTCCGCTCGGTCGAGCTGGTCTGCAGTTTTTAATCTTTCAATAGTTTCACGCTGAGAATCGATTTCACTTAATCCGGTTAGCACTGAAAATGAAGAAATTAAGAACCCGCATAACAGTAGCACCAGCACATAGCTTTGGCGCAGCATAAAATGCCACTCTCGTATAAGATGCTTGTTCATTGAACGCGCCTCCCTGTATATCCAATAAACAGCAATAAAAATACGATCCAAAGTGTAAGTTGAGCATAAGCATCAGCACTTCTAGTAAAGCGTGTTGTTGCGTCCGCAGGACTAAATCTAAAACCTTGGATCATTTGCCAATTTGTTGAACTAACGCTAGCCTTTTTGCGGGCTTCCTCACCCTTGTTGCGATTAACGTCATCCCGATAACTCAATTTTTCCATATGAGCTTTGTTAAGCGATTGAACAAATCTAAACCTAAGTTCTTCTGTCTCCCTAATAAATCGGTGATGGGTTTCAACACTGGTACCAGCACTTATCATCGACAATGAGCGAATTGCAACTTTTGGTGATAACCAGCCAAATAAGCGAGCGACTAGTGTTTGCTGCAGCTCTTGCAGCATTCGGTCTTCGGCAAATTGGTTGAGAACAGCCGTTAGTTCTGCTTCCGAAGCGCTAGCCACGGCCCCGCGAAAGTTGAAAGGTAATTTTTCGATCGAGTCAACACCATGCCTCTTCAACAAAGAATTTTTCAATTTAGTAAATGCAGGATCTTGCGCGTTATGTCCATCACCTAGTTTGCGGAGTGACGCGATAACAGCAAAGTCAGTTTCTAATTTTCCAGCGGTTGGAACCGAGATAGAAGCGGTACTACTTGCAATACGCGGCATAGCGATACAAAATAAAATCCAAGCGAAGGTTAACGCGGTAAAGCTTTCACTCTTTTTTGAAAATAGGGTTGAAAAAAGCAAAATGACAAGAACCCATACTAATAAATACATCATGTAACCAGCTAAAAAACCGCCGACGATGGCTAGGCTTTCACCTAGTAATACCGCGAATACACCCGAAATAGTCAACGGTAATAAGATCAAACAAACCACAAAGAAAAGCGCTAAACCTTTGCCGAAGATCAAGGTAAAGATAGAGGTACCTTGCGACAAAATAAAAGAAAGTGTCTGCGATTCTCGTTCACGACTGACTGAGCTGTATCCTATTAAAATTAGCAACAATGGCGCTATCACCTGAACAATAAATGCGGGAGAAAGGCTACCCATTTTGGTGAGTCCCGTACTTTGCTCTTGCTCAGCAAACATTGCACTGTTTTGTCTGTGACCTTCAAGGAAAATTGAATTACCTGTATGAGCGTCGACGCCAGGATCTAACATACTCAAAGGTGATGGAGCTCTGAATGCGTAGTGGCCGTAATGCACCATGCGATGCGGGTGGCGGTCAGGCTGTTCCATAAACGTCTCTTCAGACGTCTCTTGCATCGAATGCCGAATTTCGCTTAACTCGTGCATTTTAAAAGCAGTCACAATCACCGAAGACAGAGTAAGCACGATCCCTATAGTGAGAATAGAAATAGCCAGTTTAGAACGAGACCAATACCTCAATTCGTCCTTAGCGACACATCCAATCTGAGCTAAATGAATCTTGCTCATTATGGTTGCCTTTGCGCAAATGCCGCATGAACGACCTCAGTATCTATTCGTTCGTTTTGGTTTGCTTCGAACTCCCCGACCAATTCTCCTTTGCGAAGCAATCCAATTCGATTCGCCACTTGGCATGCACCATAAACGTCATGGGTCACCATTAAAATAGTCGCGCCAGATGAAGCTAACTCGGTGACTAACTGATTAAACTCATCGATGGCGACTGGATCTAATCCAGAGGTTGGTTCGTCGAGTAAAAAAATTGGTGCTTCACGAAGTATTGCCAATGCAATGGCTGTTTTTTGGCGCATCCCTTTTGAATAGGTTTGTAACTGCCTTTCCCAAGCATCTTTTTGTAATGCGACAAGATCGAACGTGTTCTCTATTTCACTAGCCGATTTATTTAATCCGGCAAGCGATAGAAAGTACTCAACATTCTCTTTTGCTGTTAAATGAGGATAGAGCGTCGCATTTTCCGGCAAGTAAGCTGTTTTCTTTCGTACTGACGCAAGCGAGGAGCTAACATCAAGCCCATCGATAAAAGCAGCGCCACTTGAAGCTTGATTAAAGCCTAAAAACGTCTTTAGGGTCGTTGACTTTCCGGCCCCATTTCCACCTAAAAGTGCATAGATTTCTCCTTTGGCTACCCTAAAACTCAATCCTTTTAGCACCGAAGTATCTTTAATCTGAACGTGAAGAGACTTTGACTCTATCAACGTTTTATCTTGTTTGGAGCTTCCCACGGCACTATCTCTAATTAGAATATTTATGTATTTCGAGATATGTTATAACATATCATCTAATATTGCAAATCCTGAATTACACTAGGTGTCTCTGGAGGCTTCGCGACGCATGGGCTGTAGAGATAAGTGTTACATTCGGAGGGAATGTCCCCAGAATCCCCTACTTCAGGAAAAAATGATGACGGTTAACTTGAGCGATTCTTAAGCTGTACACAAAGCAATGGCCTATCGCACCCGAATTCAAGATATGATATAACATATCATATACATATGCCAACAATTGAGATATCTGTTTTGGCTATTTTTTACGAATCAATCCTATAGAACGGTTTTGACATCCGATATTTTGTGTCGATTGGGCTTATGGTAGCCAGTAAGGGGCGGGAAAGTATGAGCCTGTATGTAACGGCGGGACTCGACTTGATAGCGTACAATCGATAATGTCAATGATAATACCTGTATCACTCTATAACATGTACGAATAGATTAGTTTGTAAAATACACGAAGAGATACAATTCTTTTTTTCAAGGATAATGGATGGGCTAAATGCAAGCGAGAGCTCTATAAGAGCTGACACTTCTAAACCGGTTGTGTCTAAAACTAGCGATAGAGAGTGAGCGCTTTTCATAGGATACCCTTTCAAATAACGGGTAGCTATTGCTTAAGATAATTTAAACCCACGTTGCAACGATAAGGTGAGGATTATCACCCTATCGTTTAGGTTACCGCATTTACTTACTTCAATCCGATACAAAAGGTTTAATACCGATTGCTCGGTTAATTTCATTGGCATTAAATAGCTGGTTACCCTTTACAATGAGTGCCACTTTTCTAATCGCGTTGATATCTTTTAATGGGTTCCCGTCAATTAGAATGAGGTCCGCCTGTTGACCAACCTCTATTGTGCCAACATTTTGTTGTCCTGCAATTCGAGCAGAGTTAACTGTGGCTATTTTGAGTACTTCATCATTTGGGATACCGGCCATAGCGTAGAGTTCTAATTCCCTATGCAAGGTATATCCAGCGATGGCATCGGTTCCAGGTACAATTTTTACTCCTGCATCAAACAACTTTTTGGTCATCTTAAGTAAGGCATCTGAAGAGGCCGCATATTGTTGTTCATTGTCCGAATTGATCTCAAGCGAAGAAGACAAGAAGCCTCTGGCTACATTGGCTGGAAGATGGTCTGCAATCCGTTGGTACCCGGGATCAATCTCACCCGCTTTGTTAATAAACATACTTTGAAAAATAGTAAGGGTAGGATCGACAATCACATCTTCTTTCTTTAATAACGCAATAAAATCACCAACTTCTTTTGACTCCAAATCGAGTTCACCGGCTTTATCACCCACCAAAGTAAAACGAACGGGTGTGCGTGTATCATCGTCCTTTCCCGCAAGAAAATTAAGAAATATCATATTGATATGTTGTATTTCATCAAAGCCATCTTTAACGGCCTTTTCAGCGGTCATATAGGACGGAATATGACCGCTCAATTTCATTCCATGTTGATGTACTCGCTCTGCGATAGGCTTAACCCACGACGGAGTTATAGAGCTATAAATTTTGATTTGCTGATAACCACGTTCTGCATACCAGTCGACGAACTCAAGCGCTTCTTCTAGTGTGGTTGCTAGTTTTCCAGTTGGCGCTGAAAAAGGGCTTTTTTGGTCGATAAAACCAGCACGATAAATCGATGGTCCGATTGCCTCACCAGAACCGAATAATTCAGTTGCCTGCATAACATCTTCATGTTTGTTGGCCAAATCTCGAACGCTGGTGACTCCATTAACGATGTTCAAAATACCATCGTTGATTGAAATATGAGTGTGCATATCCCACAACCCTGGCATTAGCGTTTTGCCCTTGCCGTCAACAATTTTATTGGCATTCAATCCTTTTGTCGCTTGGCCGATAGCGATTATCTTTCCATCTTTTACGGCAACTTGAGTATTACTTAACAATCCGTTATTAGTGGCGGTAAAAACGTTAATATTTTTAAATAACGTAACTCCGGAAAGCTTTTGACTATATTGAGTCGCGAGTCCTTTGAAGTAATCAGAATTTGCTTTAGTTTGCAGTTCGTACAATTTTTCTAAGTTGCCGGCCCAACCTTCCGGAGCCATGCCCATCCAGCCATAGGTCAAGGCAAATAAATTAAGGTCATCATCAAACCAACTATAAGAAGGACTAAAGCCAAGTCCAGTAATAGCGATTAACGAAACTGCTTTTGATTCACCTTTTTCGTTCTTTATCGTTTTTGTTAGCAGTTTTTGATATTGGGCTGTACCAGAAGGTAACAATGAAAGGGTCTTTAAAGGGGCTTTATCAATGGCCTTAACTAAGAACTCGAGACCTTGTGGCACTCCGTCTGCGGCTAAATAGTATTTGTTTTGTGCATTATCCACACTTTGGCTTTCTTGGGTATTTTCCCATTTTGCCAGGCCATCCGTTAACGAATAGACTTCGTCAACAGGTGAACCCATATAGGAGTTCCCGCTAACTTGTTGTTTGATAATTATTCCTTTCTCGTTTACCCAGGTAGATTCCTTTGTTTTCGGACCTCTACCACGATCAGAAAAATAGAACTCTGAGTCAACTCTACCGCTTTTAAAATAGGTGACGTTTTGGGCTCCGGAAGGTTTTCCCATCGTTAGCCATTGATAGTTGGCCGATCTGAGAATTTCGTCCGCGGTTGAAGGGAATGAAACTAGGCATAATAGAATCGAAAGTATTGGTGATAACTTCAGTGATTTCTTTAGCATATAAGCAGTCCTTGTTAGTTTAAACATTGGGGACTATATCCTATTTATTGACATCCGTAATCAAGATTACGGTATTTGACACTGGGAGCAATGAAATTAATCGTGTATGGGATATGAAAGCAGTTAGCGACTACCGGTTCTATTCAGGGTTTGTTAACTCTTGGTCGATGACATTTTAATTCAGAATATAGCGTCCAAGGCTAACCGCATCTATTAAAATATAACTATTGATAAACTAATACCGCCCGCCTATTAGCCGCCATATCTTGGTCTGAATCACCAATACTCGCAGGTTTTTCTTCTCCGTAAGATAGGGTCGTTATACGCGATGAATCAACTCCTAAGCTTTCTAGGTGAGATTTAACCGCCTTTGCCATCCTCTCTCCTTTTGCGGAATTATACTCACGCGTACCTCGCTGATCGGTATGCCCCTCAATGATCAACATGCGGTTATCACTGTTTCTCAAATAATCCGCGTGCTCCTTCAGAATATCAAAGTACTTGCTATCAATTTCGGTACTGTCCACTTGGAAATAGATAACCAACTCTTCTTCAAACGCTTTAACTTCCGTCACCGTTTCGTGAGCATACAGGCTTAAACTATTAAAAAACGTTAGCAAGATAAATATCAAAGACAGATAATTTCTCATTTTACACCCTCTACTCTTGGTTGGTTGATAAAACCAGATATTGGCTAGCTATGTTTAAATAGCAAAATGCAAATGCCAATATGTAAATAGCAATATGTAAATAGCAATATGCAGAATACCGATATCTCAATACCAACAGTATAATCTAATGGTCTTTCAAACTACGCGCAAATCATAACATGATTTATTATATCACCTCGCTCGTACTAGTACTTATTGTATTGGAGGGGCGTGGAGTGGATTGGAGTGGGGTGGATTAGTTTGAGTTAAATAGCACTGAAAATTAATAACGACGAAGCTTCTAAAACAAATGTTCTGCTCGCTAATGACCGATGACTATTCAGCCATCATTCATGTTTAATTGAGTATAACGTGGTCACATTTGAACTCACCTAAAAAATGAATAAGGAACTGTTTGTGAAAAACACTATACGATTATTCACCATTACACTGGCCTTAAGCCTAGTTGCTTGTACATCCGTTGAAAAAAAGGAATTTTTCTATGAGGTGGTTGGCGGCGCAATGATCGAAAATGAAATTAATAGCAATCAAGATATAAAAAAAGTTGTCGACTTGGGTTATAGTAATCAGCAGTGCTTATCGGTTAAGAGAAAATGTACCGGTGATTATACAGAGTGGCTTCAGAACGATAAGCCGGCATGCCGCTGTGTAAAATAATGGGAATGCTAGTTCTAGCCTTGCCTCCGCTAACTTATGACTGTTTTTGTACCCGAAGTAAATACAGGAACGATTAAGGCGTACGTGCAGCCTAATTCTTCGAATTCAGAAGAAGCGCGGAACTATGAAGTGGTTTAATAAAACCGGACTCCTTTTTAGATGATATTATATCAATCTATAGG
>CAJQOL010000222.1 GCA_905479925.1 uncultured Kangiellaceae bacterium
TAAATCATTTCCCATGAAATAACCGATAACAGTAATAGTAATACCATGATCGCTTGCACAATGATGCTGGCATTCATGAACAAACTTAAAATCGACATATCAGCTGACACGCTGAAACTCCTCTTTAACTTTTGCCGGAATCCGGCAAGGTGAAAACGTATCCAACTTTAGAGACGCTACTTTAATAATCGCCTGATTAAGTATCTCAAGCTTTTCATTTTGTTTTAGAAACAATACTTGTTCAAATACAACCGTTGAAGCACCAAGCTTGATAATACGACTTCTAACTTCAAGCTGATCATTTAATCTAGCGGGCTTGATGTAATCAACTTCTGCCCTAGTAACCACAAACGCAATGTTATTCTCGAGCAGCTCTGTTTGGTTAACTTTTAGGTGATTAAGCCATTCCGAACGTGCGCGCTCATAAAATTTTAAATAATTGGCATAATAAACCACACCGCCAGCGTCGGTATCTTCGTAATAGACTCTAATTGGAAAATTAAATTCAGTCTTCATGACAAATACAATATTTATAACCCGCTAGCAAAAACACTATCAAAAGTGGTCAAACACCCGTTAATGCTGAACTATAACCAAATATCAGGCAGAAATTAACCTGAAAACTGTAAATAAATGGTAAATTTAAGACTTTTTTGAGGAAAGTGTGATAAGTGACTGAATTTCAATCAATTATATGCCAGAGCTTTGTTACTAAATAAGCGCAAAGCTACTAAATAAACCCAAAGTCACTAAGTAAACTCAGAATTACTCAGTTAGACCAGAGGTCAAAGTGGTATTTAGGTGCCTTACAGCGTCCTACACTGACTCTTGGTTAACGTTGTTTAGAAAAATGAATAACAAATCCCTTGTCTTGAGCGTCGCTCACGGTCACGCTCATCTTATCTTCTGCGAGCAACTGATAAACCAACCGTTTAGGAAAATCGTGTTTCAAGTTCTCAAAGGTAACGTTGTTTTTCCCACATGAAACCGCTTCAAAGGCGACAGGTAATTCATTGTGTCCAACCTTTGCAATATAAAACACCTGATCAGACATTTCGACCAACCTCAAAGTTTCCTCTGTTTTCGGCTTATTAGCGTCATTTTGCTCGGTCACACCGATGCCTTCAAGAGTTACCTCGCTGACTTTACGCCAACTCTCAGAGGTCGTTGAGCTAGAACTCTTAGATATCCATTCGCCCTTAAGCCACCCGAATGTAGTTAGTGAACGACAGTCAGCTGAATTAACGGACGTAGAAAAAAGAAACACTATAAGACTAGCTAATTGATATTTAAATTTTTTCATAACGAATTTTCTACCGACATTTATGACTCTGGGGGCATTTATTTTAGGCATTTGTTTTAGGCATTTGTTTTAGGCATTTATTCTAGACATTACTGCTTAGGCAATCAAGCGAGTAACTAAAGATGGATTAACAAGGCATACCAAGTGTAAAAAAACGGTTGTAAGTTTGAGAGAAACATAGAGCTTACTGGGCAAGATTAAATACCTATTTACCAGCGACAAACCAGGCTAAAGTAAATCCTTTATGTTTCTATTTTTTACACTTCGTTTTACGTTTCGGTTCACGCTTCGTTTTACGCTTCGTTTTACGCTTCGTTTTACGTTTCGTTTTACGTTTCGTTTTACGTTGCTATACTTTACGCATTTTTGCTTTACGCATTTTTGCTTTACGCCAAAACCACTAACAATGAAATGCCATTCATTGGTATTCCGTTTTTCTTTTTTTTAACCGCATACCATCTTTAGCGGTGCGCTAGTGCTCGTGACTAGATTCTGTTTCGTGACTAGATTCGGGTTGATGACTATCAAGCTTTGGAAATCGATGAGTGGCGTAATCACTGTGGCAACTCACGCAAGACTCAACTAGTTTGGAATAGTAAAATCCGACGAGTTCAGTATTTTTTTCCTTAGCAACGTGCTCGAGCATACCGGCTAAACGGTGAAACTCGCCATCTTGTTTCAAAAAACCATGGGGCAGTTTTTGATGTAGCTCGTGCATTTGATGCTTGCTCATTTGTTGCTTCAAAATGTAACTATTTTTCATTTGTCCCGCAATCTTCTCAATATCCTGCATGTTTCCTGATATAACCGCAGGAATGATTAGCTTCATCCCTTTTTCTAAAGCAGCCATTTCTTTCTTAAGAAGCGTCCGTACTTCCGCAGACAAGTCTTCAACCGAAGATTCAGCCAATGCAGGAAATGGTATGAATGCGATTGCCAGTATTAGTACAACTGTTTTATTAAATTGGTTCATTTCATTACTCATTTTTTTAGAACAGATTAACCGTTAGGAAATTCGAATTAATAATATCATATAGCAAGTTATCAATTATTGATTGTCTGTGTCAGTTAAATCTAATTCCCAATAAACAACTTCATCAAGTGGGTTTTCGTAATAGGGATGAATTTCAACAAATCCCAATTTTTTATACAAAGCTAGCGCAGATTCTAATCGCTCCAAAGTATCTAGCTGCATTCGTTTATAGCCCAATTGTTTCGCCTTTGATATGATTTTTTCAGCCAGCTGACGCCCCGCAGAAAGACCACGAAAACCATCCCTGACGTATAGTCGTTTCATTTCGCAGATATCATCTTTGATAGGTCGAACTGCCACACAACCGATAATTTCGTCGTCTTTTTGCGCTAAATAGATTGCGCCTCCAGGTTCGGAATATTTACCAGGTAAGGTTGCAAGTTCTTGCTCAAAACCTTGAAAACAAAGATCGACATCAAGAAATGTTTGATATTCTCGAAAAAGGTCTGCTGCGACTTTAAGTTGTTGCTTGCTGGTGACTTTGACAATTTTCATTTTTAATTCTAATCTTTAACTTTTAATTTTTTAGTTTTTAGTTTTTAGTTTTTAGTTTTTAGTTTTCTAAAATCGATCGCTTGCTCAAATTAGCAATCTAATTTCGCTTTATTCCACTTTAACTCTCTTAGCTTTTTTTGAAGCCGATCAAATTCCTTAGCTTTCAAGTCGCCGTTTTCAAGCTCCCAACTTGCTTCATCGATAGTTCTTTGCATATCAATACAAGCTAACTTGCCCTTCACCTTTCGAATAGGGTTTCCACTAGGTAATCCTGATGCCCGCGCAGAATTGTCAGTAGCTCGGTTAGACTCATCGTTCACTAACGAATCTCTTATCTGTTGCCCCTGCTTAATCATCTCGGGATCAATGTTGTATTCAGTTTGTTGTAGGTTTGCTGGAGCTTCAAAGGTGATAAAATTAGTGTGTGTGGGAGCGTCTCTGCTCACTTTCATTTCTCCCGATGGACTAGTCCATTGGTAATAAGTGACCATTTCACTTTTTTCTTCTTTAAAGCCTGTTACCACCTGTAAATAATCGATAGATGAAGTGATGCCACCATTAAGCATCACTACAAACAAAATAAAAATAAGCAATAATATAAGCAGACCTGTCATTAGGCCTTTCGTCGCTCGTCGAACTCCCGATAGTTTCTGCTTATTCACTTATGCTCCTTTCAATCATCAATCATCAATCATTGTAGATAATGACTAAATTCCTTGGGAAGCCAAATAGTCTTCGTAACGGCCTTCGAAATGGGTGATCCCCTCAGGCTTCATATCAAGAACTTTAGTTGCTAACGATGATACAAACTCACGATCGTGTGAAACAAAGATCAAGGTACCTTCGTAATAATCGAGTGCTAAGTTTAGCGCTTCGATTGACTCCATATCCATGTGGTTCGTTGGTTCATCCATAATTAAAATATTTGGTTTTTGCTGCATTAATTTACCAAACATCATGCGTCCTTTTTCACCACCAGAAAGTTTAGTCACCGACTTTTTGATATCATCTTGAGAGAATAGCATTCTACCCAATACACCTCTAATCGCTTGCTCATCTTCACCTTCTCTTCGCCATTGGTTCATCCATTCATAAACGGATATATCCTCGGCAAAGTCATCATTATGGTCCTGGGCATAATAGCCTATACTTGAATTTTCAGACCATTTAATTTCACCAGATTTAGGTGGTAATTCGCCAATAAGAGTTTTCAAGAATGTTGTTTTACCAATTCCATTAGGTCCAATCACAGCGACTTTTTCACCCACTTCTAGCAACAAATTAAAGTCTTTAAAGAGCATTTCATCGTAACCGTTAGCAATATTTTCCAACTCTAACGCAAGCCGGAACAGCTTCTTTTCCTGAGGGAAGCGAATAAAAGGGCTTACTCGACTCGATGCTTTGACCTCAGCTAATTCAATTTTTTCTAAGCGTTTAGCTCTAGAGGTTGCTTGCTTAGCTTTCGATGCATTCGCAGAGAAACGACTAACAAAAGTCTGCAGCTCCGCCATTTGTGCCTTCTTTTTAGCATTTTCCGATAGTAAACGTTCGCGAGCCTGCGTGGCTGCAGTCATATACTCATCGTAATTTCCTGGAAACAGGTTAATCTCACCATAATCCAAATCCGCCATGTTAGTACAAACACTGTTCAGGAAATGGCGATCATGGGAAATGATTATCATGGTGCAATTTCGCTGCTTCAATATATCTTCAAGCCAGCGAATGGAGTTAATATCCAAATTATTAGTAGGCTCATCGAGTAACATAATGTCGGGATCAGCGAACAGTACTTGGGCCAATAATACGCGTAGCTTCCATCCTGGAGCTACTTCACTCATAAGCCCAAAGTGCTGGTCGGTTGGAATATCCAAACCAAGTAATAACTCTCCCGCTCTAGATTCGGCAGTGTAGCCATCCATTTCAGCAAACTCAGTCTCAAGATCCGCAACTCGCATTCCTTCTTCTTCACTCATTTCAGGTAAAGAATAAATACGGTCACGTTCTTCTTTTACCGCCCACAGCTCTTTGTGACCCATGATGACCGTATCAACCACCGAGTGTTCTTCAAACGCGAACTGGTCTTGCCCTAATACACCGATTCGCTCGTTAGGATCGGTAATAACTTGTCCTGCCGACTGTTCTAATTTTCCCGACAGAATTTTCATAAATGTCGACTTGCCACAGCCATTGGCGCCAATTAGTCCGTATCGATTACCGTTAGTGAACTTAATCGAAATGTTTTCGAAGAGTGGTTTTACACCAAACTGCATGGTGATATTTGCTGTAGAAATCAAAATATTTGCCTGTAATAGATTTAATTTAAATCAAATGAAATGACGCTGAATGCCACTGTGGGCGCGCATTTTATCCTAATTTGCTCAAGAAGTAAGCAATTCTACAATAAAAACATATTGACAGAGCTTCACCTAGTGTATCATTATATTAATACACCGATATTGGTGCGGCTTAGAAATCCTGAATTTGTGAATATCAGCCAACACTAGTATCTATTTTTCAACACCAACCTAGGTATTCTTGTGACCTCGTCGACATTGGTTAATCTGTTTTCACTGAATAGTAGCTCTGGTATTCCAATTTACCGGCAGCTGATTGATCAGATCAAACAATCGATTCGGATGAACCTGATTAGGCCCGGCGAACAGCTACCATCCGTTAGGAATATGGCTACCGCTCTTCAGATCAACCCGATGACTATCTCAAAGGCCTTTGCTCAACTTGAGCTCGAAGGCGTTCTAATTAGAAAACGCGGTGTCGGTATGTTAGTGGCGCACGGGCAAACCGGTCATGAAATAGACACAAGTATTGAAAAAAGCCTTATAGAGTTTGTAAAACAGGCTCGAGCCGACAATTTAAGCGACGAAGATATTATTTCGTTAGTACAGCAGCATCTTTCGCTACACCAAGAAGGAAAATAACCGATGAATTCCCCAATTATATCTATCAACAACCTATCCAAAAATTATGATCAGCTCGCGGTTTTGAGCGAATTAGACTGGGACATAGAGCAAGGCGATATCATCGCTTTGCTTGGTAAAAATGGGGCTGGGAAAAGCACCCTTCTTGAAGCTATTATGAACTTGCGAGAATTTGATTCCGGCGAACTTACCCTTTGGGGTACCCCATGGAAAACTCTGCCTCAATCTAAGCGAGAAAAAATTGGTTTTGTCGCTCAGGATACCGTGGGATTTGAATGGATGAGAGTCAATGATTTTCTCAATTATTTAGGCGGTTTCTTTCCAACATGGGATCAAAACTACTCAGATAATCTCAGGGATCGGTGGGGGCTTGATCCGAAAAAGAAAGTTGCAGATTTATCTGGTGGGCAAGCACAAATACTGCACGTTATACAGGCGCTTTCCATTAAACCTGAACTGCTAATTCTAGACGAACCTGTGGCTCATCTTGACCCCAATATGCGCCGACAGTTTCTATCCGAGCTAATTGAGTTAACCTGTGAAATTAATTCTACGGTAATTTTTTCAAGCCATATCGTCTCTGATTTAGAGCGTGTTGCCAACAAAGTCGCTCTTTTAATAGACGGTTCAATAGACTACTACTATGAAGTCGACCAATTAAAGGCGTCTATTGCTCACTTAAAAATTTCAGCGGATCACCCGATAGAAAAAAACGATTATTTTTCCGAAGCGATTAACTGGAGAAAGCACGCAAACGGAGCCACAGCAACCATTACCCGCCCGATGATAAAAAGCCTAGATAGCTATATTAAAAATGCCCCACTTCCGGTTGAAGTTACACGACTTTCGCTTGAGGATTGGTACCTGGAGGTGAGCAATGAGAATGCTTAAACAAAGTATTTGGTATTTATTATCACACTCCTGGGTCACCTTTTTTTCAATTGTAATGGTGGTATTAGTCTTATCATTTATGCAATTTGTATTGGCTTATAATGATCTTTCACAGTCCAAAGGGTTACAAGCCTCAGTGTCAATTAATGCTAGCATCGGTTTTTTTATTGGTGTTTATTTAGGCGGCGGTGTTCTTGCGCTAAAACAGTTTTATTTGTGGAAAATTAATCAACGCTATCGTAGCAATATACTGCTAGCCTTTGTGGTGATTACGCTTGCTTTTTGCATTCTACCGGTTGCTTTTTCCGTACAACATATTGGTGAAAATTATCTATTAATATTTGCACCGCTATGTAGCGCCATTTTTGCATCGCAAATGGTATTGGGGAAAAACCTTATTCATAAAATGACTATCGGTGTTTTGGTATTTGCCATGTTACAACTTGATAAACTTGGTTTAGACGTAAACTCAATAATGAGCGTTTTCTTACTAGCTACGATCGGTTTAAGCTATGCAATGTTTAAAGACCAGTTCTATCCCAGTGCAAAACAAAAAATCGACAACAAAATGGACACTCAATTAACTAGTACAGCCATTACTACGGGCGTTAAGCCCGCCATGGTTATCGCGTTCAATCACTACATTGGCATTGCCGTTAGCAAATGGGTAATGGGAAAGAAAAATGATATTGGATGGTCGTTATTGTTGCCTCAAACAAAATTAGGAATCAGCTCAATCATCTATATCATTGCCATAGGAATTTTCTCTGCGATTGCCGATAAATCGGAAACCAGCTTTTTTGAAACGATTACCGTTATGTTTCTGGCGACGGTTATACTTGCTATCGCCGTAGAGTCTAGACAAATGATCCGACAGACGAGAAGTTTCGCCCATGTTTTTCCAGGCGAGAAGCATCGCGCATTAAAAACAAAAATGTTGCTATCCTTGGATAAAGCTTACCTAATAAACATTGCCTTTATCCTTCTTGGCGCACTGGGACTTTCACCGCTACTGTCGTTACCTTTAGACAGTAGCGTCCTCTTATACTCAGTATTATCAATCGTGTTAACCGCTCTTGTAGCTCTACCGGGCTTCCTTTGTCTAATGTGGATTAATGTATCACTTGCCAACGTTTTTTCCTATTGTGGCTACCTAGCAATTGTTTATATTATATTTCGCTGGATTGGTGTTCACTCAGAACAACTCTGGTCCACTCCAACCACTTATCTGTTTATTGTTGGCTGTATCGGGCTTCGTTTTGTTACTCAATCACTGTTCTATCGACAACCAATGGAACAGCTAATAAAAAACAAATAGGGACCAAACGCATGACCATACTACTTGGGCTGGTCATATACAATATTGCCCTAAGCGTTAGTTTGAACCTCACTCAAACTAACGGCAATATTTGCAGCGCCATCCTATTATTAACAGCAGTGTCGGTTGCTTTAATTATTAATGTAAGGCCAGTTGGCCGGATTGCTCGATTAGCAAGAGTTGATAGCAGCAACCATAACAATTAACTTCTCGCTATATTTAACGTCTCCAGCGCTTTTATACACTGGAGACGTCTTGTCTATCATTGGGTGTTAATTGCCCTATGGGCATTGTTAGCTAAAACGCGCTACAATAAGCATCAAAATATTCGATAGTACATTTTATTCTATGACTACATTTGACATAAAAGCACTGGAAAAATGCTTTAAACAACCGAAAATAAAGAGCTCCTTTGAAAGCTTGTATCATTGTTTGGGCTTTATCACTGCCACCTCCTCAAGCCCAGATGTGATTCAACCATCAGAATGGATGGAACAACTGGTAAAAGCTGAAAATAAAGTACCTGAATTTGATAGTGAAGAACAGGTCAAAACCATGACAAGCAGCCTGATTACTTGGTGGGACCAATGTAATCAGTTGTTTGACCAAGGGGGCACAATAGTATTGCCTGCTAAACTAGGTCTCACCGCGGGCGGAAAACCAAATAAAGCACTCATTGAGTTTGCAAGTGGTTATTTAGACGCGTTCGATTGGTTATTTGAAACTTGGCGAGCATTATTACCAGATGAAAAAGAAGAAGAAAATAGAACGCTTTCTATTCTGAACTTTATACTCGCTCGATTCGTAAATGAAAGTATGATGAAGAAAAATGAACCTGAACTCTATCAACAACTACCGGACACAGAAGGCTGTTTAAAAGTACTGCCTAACCTAATTTCTGGCGTTGGCATGCTAGGACAAGATTTAGCGACTGAACTTGAAGAGCAAGAAACCTTCCGGGAAGAAAATCCTATCGGTGAAGGTTCTTTAAAGGCTGTTGAAGATATGCCCTTTATTAATGTTGACAGAACGGTTGGAAGAAATGATCCTTGCCCCTGTGGCAGTGGAAAAAAGTTTAAGAAATGCTGTTTACACTAGATTTATCCAAATCCGCAACTTAACGCATTTATGAGTTTGTCGAAGAACTAAATTAGAAGGATTATTTGATGAAAAAGAAACTGCTACTCTCTACATTTTTAACGCTTTTAGTTACCGGCTGTATAGCGAACAATGAAAATACTCCTGAAGTAACTGAGAATCCACAAACATCGATAGAGCCAACGGAAGAAACAAACGAAATGGTAAACGATCAAAAACAACTCGCAATGACTGGTACCGTCCACTTTCTAGAAATGGAGGGAGGCTTTTACGGCATTATTACTGATAAGGGTGCAAAGCTTTTGCCTATGGGATTAGATAAGAAATATATGGTTAGCGGGACAATAATCAATTTTAATGGTGAGTTCGTTAAAGATAGGGCGACTATTCAGCAGTGGGGTCAGTTATTTAGAATTGAATCAATCAAACTGATCAAAATGGGAAAGTCGAATAGACCTGAAATTTAAGCAACAGCTTAAGCCCTATTGCTTTACCCAAAACTCTACGGACCCTTGTGTTAACTTAAGCTAAACTCGGGCCATGTAATTCGGGCCGTTTAATTCGGGCCATGTAATTCAAGCCGTTTAATTCGAGCCATGTAAGATAACAGTAAATGCAAACTGACAAGGGCTTCTAGCACTAATCAAATAAACCTTCCTGATTTTGCTTTAAACCGAAATGTCGATAGGCCGATTGAGTCGCTACTCGCCCTTGCGGTGTTCGATGAATATACCCCTGCTGAATTAAGAAAGGCTCAAGTACATCTTCAATCGTGTCTCGCTCCTCACTGATTGCAGCCGCAATAGAATTTACTCCTACAGGACCACCGTCAAATTTTTCGATAATGGCAAGTAATAACTTGCGGTCCATATTATCAAAACCTTGATTATCAACATCTAAAAGATTGAGAGCCATATCGGAAATATTCTGTGTGATTGTACCATCGGATTTCACCTCGGCGTAATCCCTAACTCGTCGTAAAAGGCGGTTAGCAATTCTAGGAGTTCCGCGTGAGCGCTTGGCTATCTCTTTCGCGCCGTGCTCATCGATAGTCAAACCAACAATTCTAGCAGAGCGCTCAACAATAGAGGTTAGCTCCGGCACATCATAGAACTCTAACCTTTGAACGATTCCAAACCTATCCCTAAGCGGCGAAGTCAAAAGCCCGGCTCTAGTTGTTGCTCCTACGAGTGTAAAAGGCGGTAAATCTAGCTTTATTGAGCGGGCTGCAGGCCCTTCTCCAATCATAATATCTAACTGATAATCCTCCATTGCGGGATAAAGGATTTCCTCTACCACTGGGCTCAAACGGTGTATTTCATCAATAAAAAGAACGTCATTTTCTTCTAAATTAGTGAGAAGAGCAGCCAGGTCTCCCGCTTTTTCCAATACCGGCCCAGAAGTATGGCGGATGTTGACCCCCATTTCTGTTGCAATAATATTAGCGAGTGTTGTCTTACCTAATCCAGGGGGGCCAAAAATCAATACATGATCAAGCGCCTCTTGCCTCTTTCGGGCAGCCTGAAACGCAATATCCATTTGCTCTCTAACTTTTGTCTGTCCTACATAGTCAGCCAAAACCTTTGGCCGAATAGCCCTATCAATTTGCTCTTCAGCACCTTGATGGCTAGCGCTTATAATACGGTCTGTTTCTATCATGGATAGCGAGCTTTTAGTTATAGGTGTTTATTTGAGTAGTATTCTAACGAAATTTGCATCAATAGTGAATCCGCAAATTGGAGAAGTATGCAGCCTGTTAGTTTTCTAGTGTTTCATGCACATAATCGAACAGACTGCTTAATCAGATATCAATTGTTCCTTTCTTGATAAGCTGAAGCGCCTGTTCTACTGGAACGGGCTTAGAATATAGATAACCTTGGGTTAAGGGACAGCCTCTATCACGAAGGTATTTAGCTTGCTCTTGGGTTTCAACACCCTCAGCAATCGTTTGAATACCAAGCTTTGATGCTAAGGTTATAATGGAATCAATAATCGCCTCGTCTTTCGGCTCCTTACCAATGTCTTTTACAAAACTCCGGTCAATTTTTAACGCATCAATAGGAAAATCTTTAAGGTATTGAAAAGAGGTATACCCAGTGCCAAAATCATCAAGGGATAAACGTACGCCTTGACCATGTAAATGTTCCAATAGGGCCACAGCGCCATCTAAATTCTGCATGATTGTGCTTTCCGTAAGCTCAAACTCCAAACAGGAGGCAGGTACGTCGAAGTCTTTTAACTGCTTAGCGACAAATTGACTAAGGTCGTAATGATGCAGATGTTTAGCAGATAAATTAAGCGCAAAACTTGTTGATATCCCGATTGCTCGCCATGCTTTTAAGGTGCCAAGTGCCTGTACGATAAACTGCTCAGTCATCTCTATGATTAAACCTAGCTCTTCCGCCAATGGAATAAATTCAAAGGGTGGTACCAAGCTGCCGTCGCTTTTCTGCCAACGAGCGAGTAATTCGAAACTTTCGATTTTATGGCTTTGTAAACAAACCTTGGGTTGAAAGTGCAAAATAAACTCGTTGTTCCTTATCGCTGTACGTATCTCGTTTTCTTTAATTAATCGTTCCCGGGCGTTCGAGTTCATTTCATCGGTAAAGTATTGGAAATTATTTCGTCCCAAGTTCTTTGCATGGTACATCGCTATATCAGCATGTTTTAACAGTTCATCCGCTGAATAGCCATCCTCAGGGTAAATCGAGATTCCTATACTCGAAGACACCGAAATTTCATTATTGCCAAGCTGCAGTGGCTCAAGCATCTTTTGTTGCATAGCTTGGGCAATTCTACTTATCACTTCTAAGTTTTCTATTTCTTCAAGCATAACAACAAACTCATCACCACCTAAACGAGAAACAGTATCGTTTCTGCGAGTACAGTGTTTTAGAATCTTTGCCACGTTAACGAGTAGCTGATCGCCAACATCATGGCCTAGTGAATCATTGACCTGTTTAAATCGATCAAGATCAATAAAGAACAAAGCGATTCTGCGTTTATTGCGTCTTGATTTTTCAACTGCATGGGTAATACGGTCCATCAGTAAAGCACGGTTGGGCAAATTGGTTAATGTGTCATAATTTGCTAGTTTTCTTAACTCCTGCTCGGCATTTTTTTGTTCTTCGATATCGGTAATCGCAAAAACATAGCGCTCTTCCTTTTGCTCATTCGAAAATGCGTTAACAGATATTAATACCGGTAAAGGTTTCCGGTAGAGTCGCGTTAAGTAACCCTCACCTTCCCAGTGCCCAGATTCATTCATTGCTGAAAGAATCACATCAGTCAAACTTTGTTTCTGACTAGAATCCAACTCCTGTTTTTTTTCGCTTTTGCTAGACTGCAGAAAATGAAGTGGACTACCGATAGTTTTATCTTCTACGAAAGACGTCATTTTATACAGCGAGGAATTTGCGGCGCTAACAACTAATTGTCTACCAGTAATAACCACCATGTCCCTGGTGTTTTGAAATGCTTGACTAAACAATATAATTTTATCATCATCTTCTTTTGACTTACTGATATCGGTAAAGGTTCCAGTGACTCGTTGTGCATAACCTCGTTGGTCATATTCAGTCACTCTGGCTAGGTCCCTAAACCATGCCCAATTACCATCTTTTTTAGCCATTCGGTAAACAAACTCAAAACCGTTTTCAGGGTTTCCCAAGAATTCCAACCAGGCCAAACGGTAGCGTTCTTTTTCTTGCTCGTGGATCGACTGTAAACGTTCTTCAAAAGTTAAAAAATAGCCTTGTTGATTATTTCTCTTACGTAAACGAGGCTCGTAAACAATATCTTTCTCGGACTGCCAGTCCCAAAGCCCACTATTACTTCCTTGTAGGGCTAATTTTAGACGTTGCTCACTACTCTTTAACTCTCGATGCCCCTGCACCTGAATAATATGACGCTTTCTTCGTTGCCAGAAGATAACAAAACTAATGGTTGCAAAGAATAAAATATATAAACTGTAGGCAAGTTTAGAAAATGCTGGATGCGGATTTACCGACAGATAAAGTGACGCGGGTGCGGATTCTTCGCCTGTTTCGTAATCAACGACAGAAACCTTGAATATGCTATTTCCTGGTTCTAGTTTCGGCAGAAAAAGATCGCTTTCGCGAGTAATCGTTGGCTTTGTCCTTGAGCTTCCTTCTAACCAATATTTATACTTCAGCTTCTTGGGGTTGCTGTAACTTAACGCCGAGAAACTTAACCTAAGCCCATAGTCTTCATGAGAAAGTTCAAGTTTGTGATCAACAAAGGGACTGAAACTCTCAGGAAACTCTCGCGACATTAATGAAATTTTTGTAATATGGTTAGATAAATCTCTTTTACCTAATTGCGATAATAGCGCTAGCGGATCGACCTTCATAACACCTTTTATGCTTCCCAGATAAAGTTCGCCTTTTTTGGTAACTAACGCTGCACCACCATTGAACTCATTAGTAGCAAGTCCATCGTTCA
>CAJQOL010000223.1 GCA_905479925.1 uncultured Kangiellaceae bacterium
TCGAAAACAAAGCGGCGACCATCGAGTGGTTGTGATGATTTATTCGTAATCAAAGAGTGCATGTTCTGCTCACTGACAGATACCTGTCAGCTGTAATCTATATTACAAAGAGAAGAACCGAATGACTATAGTGTGATGAATTGAGTCTATTTAATTTACTCTTCCCGATTGTTCACGAATGGCCTAATCTATATACCTAACGATTTGTTAATTTGTTCATCAAATCCACCTGTTCGATCGCTGGCCATATTTTTAACACTCCATTACTTTTTTCTAAGTACCTTAACGACTCCAAACTATCTTTGCTTGATGCGTAATTATTTAGAGTATATTTAGCATTTTTGATAGCGCGACCTAAGACGTCGTAATTTGAATCTTTGCATGGGTCAATGTAACCACCATACCAATGTTTCCCGTCTGCAGGCACAAATTTTAATAAACATCCCCCACCTGACGGCGTCGCTTTCACTATATAAAAGTAGCTATTCTCATACTCAAGAATATTACTCTTAGCTACTACGTGATTACTTAACCTGGATAGGCGTTCCTTATCGAATTTAGAACTCGCATAGATGAAAATTGGAGTTCCTTTAAAATTGATATATTTTGCTTGCCCCTCTTCAAGAGCTCCTAGGTCAAGCTCTTGATCTTCATTTCCACAAGAAATGATTAGTATTGCCAATAGTAATATAAGTACATATTTCATATTTTAACTTACCTCAATTGAGGCTATATTATCCCCCAATTGAAGGAAGTTGTTATTTTTGAATCACTGCTTTTATTCTAGCGACTCAAATTTTGCTGTTCAACGACTGTCCGCAGTGTGATGGTAGCCGACCGAAGAAAGCATGCCTATTAATGTCTGTTCTTAATATCTTTAGTGCTCTACAGATAGTAAAGATAACGTCGTCTATGAGGTCAGAACCGAAATAACAGGGTTTCAACCTAAGAGCGTAGCAAACACCAATAGCTCTCAGAAACATAACAATCTAAAAGGACCGCTTCAAGATATTAGCCGAAACTCTCTTTACGAGCGCGCAACATCCTTTTGAAAAAAATAATACTCAATCAAATCCAACGTCTTTAGACTCGTGCAACTACTATTGTCTTTGCCGCTGCCTTTAACCTCTGAGTTCTCTGTGCACTCTGTGGTAAATTTGTCTAAAGAATTTGATTTTATTATTGAATATGAATTTGGATGTTTATTGCCAGCTCCCCTTATTCAAGTAACTGCCTAACAAAATATCCTTTATGCCTCAGCCCTCAGTCCCAACCTTAGTATCTTCGACTGGTTCCTGTTCTTTTTCGGCGTCCTCGACGACTTCGTTTTCGGGCTCTGGTTCTGGTTCTTCGTATTCCACCTTAATTTTTTTACGGGATGTTTCAATGGCATCAACTTTTACTTCATCAAAGCTTCCATGGATTCGATAATCGATACGAGTAGCAACCTCAACCGCCGGCTCCATAATTTTGTTCAGCAGGTAAACCAAAATACCCGTAGTCGGTTCAACGGCCCATGCAGCAAGTACTGGGAAACTTGATGTTAAGTGTGGCGTAATAACTGCGACTTGCTCAATTTGTTCGTTTCTTATATCGGTTTCACCATATAGCTTTACATCCGCCACATTTCCGGCAATGCTGACATTTTCGGTAGAAATAACACCGTCACGAATTTGAAACGAGCCGTTAATTGAATCGTAGAAGAAACCTTTCTTATAGACATCTTTAAAATCAAAGGTTAGCTTCCGGATAATTGACTGCAGGTTAAACAGTGATAATATTCGACCAGATTCGTCACTGATTTCACTGAGATATCCTTTACCTAAACCAACTTGCAAATCACCATCAATATAGGTGTAATCAACCTCCCATGGTGCCCCTTGCCAATACACGGAAGCATTTAATCGGCCGCTACTATCTTCTATAGTAGAATCAAGATCCCATTTTTTTAGCATTGAGCCAATATTACCGCTGACTAATTCGAACGCTAATTGAGTTTCGGTTAAACCATCTTCGGTCATTAACCAGCGACCATGTGCTGACACCTCATGCTGACTATTTTTAGCGATAGTAGCGAAAAAATCGAGGCCTTCAGAATTACGCCTGATTTCAAGTAATACGTCACCATAATCTTTTTCTTGAACAACGCATCCCAAACACTGCACATCAATATCAAAAAAGTCCAATGGCAATAAATTAAACTGTTTTTTCTGCTGAAGCTCATTCGTCACAACTAATTCATCTTTTGAACTATCTTCTCCCTCTTTAAAACCTGACTTTTCGGAATCCGTTTGTTCAAGCTTAGTCTCCTCTGCTATAGCTTTCTCCCCTTGCAGAATGGGCGGGCTCTGTTTGTCTTGTTGCTCAATAGGATTATCAGCCTCAACAATTGATTTATTTTCGTTAGTTAAATCATTTCTCGCATTAATCTCATCTTCGCTGAGAGGTTCATCAATACTGTTCTCATCGGCGGCATTGTTAGCATCACTACCAACTAGCGACTCCAACAGGGTTAAATTAAGGTTCTTTACCTTTGCTAGCCAGGGCTGGCTTTCATTAAGTGTCAAGGATATTTCGCCTTGCTCACTATTTGAATCAATTTGCCACGGTTTAGTTAAATCTTTTCTTAGCGTCAATTGAACGTTACTAAGGTCAGCTATAGGTGTACTCAATTTCTCTACTTGCAACTCAATAAGTTCAACCGAGATAGAGTCAGACTCTTCTGAGCTGACATTTGATACTTGTTCATCGCCTGCAATAACATCCTCATCCCGCGTTTCAAGTTCAGCGGAAGATAATTCATCGTCTACCAGCGCGTTACCTAATTTAGTTTGTTGCGAGTCTTGGTTTAACTGATTAATGAGTTCGACCCACTGCCGAACATCGGCGTGTTGCATTTCGCCTTTAACTCTAATACCGGGCGAAAGCTCTCCCAAACTCTCAACTTTTGTTAAAGTATTTCTAAAATCTAACCATTGTTGTTTTGCAGACTCTTGCAGTTGTGATTGCGTCGACCGTGATTCGTCATCTATATTACTTGTAGATTCTTGGAGTGAGACTGTAGCAGTCTCTTTAAAGTCAGTCTCTTCTAGCGCAGTATCTTCTAATTTAGGCTCTTCTAGCGCAGTCTTTTCTAGTCCAGTCTCTTCAGGTTCAGCGCTTTGAATATCGCCGGCTACTGCTTCTCGCTCCGCTTTAGTTTCATCATTATTATCCAGTAATTGTTGAGATTGCCATGCCAGCTCTTCCGGAGTTCCGGGTAACAAATTAACATAGAAATTACCGCCATAACTCGCCTGTTTAATCCAATCATCTTCAATATCTGATAAAACGTCACCAGGACTAAGGTTCGAAACTACTGCATCACCGGAGCGTTGTTCTCCGTCTGTCGCCTCAATTCTTGAGTCACTGTCATTACTATCTAAGTCGGAAGAATCTCCCCAATACCAATCACCAGTAACGCCTTTCCACTCGACTCGGCCGGTAGAACGTTCTGCGATATCTAAAGACAAGTTTATCGGTGTTTTTTCAATATTCTTTTTTGAGAATTCGCCAGGTAAACTAATGGCAAGACCTTCAAGTTCAGATTGGAAATTAACTCGGGTAGTTTCAATAGCATCGACCGGAGAAAACTCAATCAGTGCACTAAATGGCGCTTCCCCTTGAAGGTAAGGTAACCAACGCTGCCCAAGAAAATCCTGAATACCTTGTGATGGAAAAAAACCGGTTACTTGCAAAGAAAATTCTGGGGCCGCGTCACTGTTTTTTCCAAAAAGATTAACCGCTAACGGCTGCCCGCGATATTGGGCATTGATTTTACTTGGCTTTATGCCTTGGTCGTCAAAACTAATATAACCGCTAGGTTTAGTCACATTAATAAAATCAGTATTGAGTGATGATGCTTTATCAGCTAAATGAACTTTTCCAGCAAGCTCAATGGTATCATCATCGCCTAACCCAACTTTCATCGTTAATTCAGTATTAAGCGCTCCCTGATATTCGAGCTCATCCAACGGCTCAGCAATAAAACTGATTGGCGATTGTTTGATAAAGTCTCGACCAGAATTATCAGTACTAGTAACATCTAGCTCAAGCTCTAGCTGAGGGTTTGTAATAGATAGGTCTTCGACAAATGCGCGTGCAAAATTTACTTTGTTACCTTTAGAACGGGCGTTGGACGCGGTAATATCCATTTGATTGCCTTCAAATAACAACTGGCCATCAAGCTGCGTCGCTATTGGCCAATCTGGCAAATATTGATAGGTTGCATCTTTGAGTTTTCCTTTGGCGACAAATAAGCCTTCCTCGTTATGAAACGGAAACTCAATTAATGGTCCCCTTACTACTGATTGAATTAGCGGAAGTTGACCGGACTTTACTCCGCTATCTAGATAAGAAACAAGATAATCGCTCATAATGCCAACCGGCAAATATTTAGATTTATTGGCGGCGTTAAAGTTTCTTATTTCGCTGTACAAAGATAGTTCGGGTTGTTCATTCTGAGTAAAAATATGTGCCCTTGCACTGAGTTCGAAATCGTTATTTTGAAGTTCAAAATGCTCTACTTTCAGAGCAAAACTTCCACCACTCATTTTCCATCGCAAACGAGACTGGAAGCGTTCGGCATAAATCGCATGACGAAATAGTTGGCCAAATTCAAACTCACTTTTCTCTGCCTGAATTTCGGCGACTCCAAAATTTCCATCAACATGAATATTTCCTTTTAAGCCGTTAAGTCTTGGAATGTCATTCCACGGGCGATAACTTAGCTCGGAAAATCCAATTGATAATTTTGGCGAACGCCAAATATCATCAATTTTTTTGATTGACCAATCAACACGGTCAACCGCCAAAGACAGATCTGAATTTTGTAGAAACTCAGAAAATGTATTTGATGGCGGAAGAATATTGGCTACATAACCCGCAAAAGGGGAAAGCTCAATTTGTTCTGCGGCTAATTGCCAGCTGGCATTGCTAATTTGATCTCGCTCAAACTTAACATAAATTTCAGAAAGCGCCTGCGGCGGCTGGTGAGGCTGGCGTATATCGACATTATGAACCGCCAAATAACCTCGCTGAATGTCCTGATAAGACCAATTAAAAAAACCAGCTAGCCGGCTCTGGTCATTACGTTCTGACTTTTGTCGAGAGTCAACTCCGGCCTTTCCTGTATTATCGGTTAAACGATTGTCAGAGGTACTATCTTGGGGTAAAAGGTCCTCCTCATTTTTTGCAACTAAAGCCTTATCATCATTGGCAATCTTATTTTCCGTTGTCGCCTTGTTAGGATCTAGCTCAGTCCATCCTGCATCTCGTAGCCCGACAAAACCACTGGCTTGTTGCCAATGCTTATCTCTCCAAGTTCCCCAAAACTGCCAAGATAACAGCCCTGAATTCGGTTGGGCTAAAGGAAAGTTATCTAACCAAGGCAATTTTGCAATATCAACACTTGTACCGTTAAGATAAACTTCTGAATAACTATCTGGTAACGAAGGATCACCATAAACTTCCGTGATTAACCCGATTCTACCGCCACCTTGATAGGCAAGTTGTCCAGATAACTGATGAATTTGTTCAAATTTTTTGACTTCTAAACTGTCAATCTGATAATCAAATTCAGCGCCAGCTAGTGTGACGAGTTTAAGATTAGAATCTCTAATTGATATTCGTTTTTGACCAAACAATAAATCAAACAAAACTTCACTAGAGGTTTCCAAATCCATTGGCGACGCAATTAATGTTTGCTCATCGGCCGCGAGTTCGCCCGCCGGTTCGTCTTTATCTTTCTGTTCGGCACCGCTAACCGCTGCTAGCTCAGATTCTTCTTTGTCATTTACATCGCTAGCAATATCAACGCCTAGCTCGCGGTTGATTATAAATTTTAGATCCGCATCCCTAACGTCTATTAGTTCTGTTGAATATCGCCTATCCCATAAACTGGTTAAAATATCGAAATAAATGGATAACCGGCCAACTTCTAATAGATTATAAGTTTCGTCTTCAGACTTAATCTGTAAATCACTGAGTATAATCGAGGGCCCTTGAATATCCCATTGGGCGGATATCTTTGATACCTCAATGGTAAGCCCATAATTAGTTTCAACCCAACCGATTATTTCTGGACGATATCGGTCAATTTTAGGCAGTAACATGGTTAGTGTGATATGCACCAATGCAAGCAATATGATACCCGCAGCAAACAATAGCCAGAGTTTATTGACACAATAACTAAATATTTTTACGCGATTGCTCCGACTTTTCGGTTGCTCTTGCGTATGGCTGGACGGCTCACTCATGTTTAGATAAGAACCACGTCAAACTGTTCTTGGGTGTAGAGAGGTTCGGCTTGAAAACGAACGGGTTTATTTATAATGGACTCTAATTCAGCAAGGTGATTAGTTTCCTCATCTAACATACGGTCAACAACTTCTTGGGAAGCTAACACTAAATATTTTTTTGCTTCATAAGCTTTCGCTGAACGGTGTAATTCCCTAAGAATTTCATAACAAATAGTTTGTGCCGTTTTTATACTTCCTCGACTGTCACAGGTAGTACACGGTTCACACAGAATATGCTCTAAACTTTCACGGGTTCGTTTTCGTGTCATTTGCACTAGACCTAAGGAGGAAACCTCAGAAATATGAGTTTTAGCATGATCTTTGTCGATCGCTTTTTCAAGTGTACGAATCACTTGTCGCTTATGCTCTTCCTCTTTCATGTCTATAAAATCAATGATCACCATACCACCTAAATTTCTCAAGCGTAATTGCCTTGCTAAAGCAGATGCCGCTTCTAGATTGGTCTTGAAAATAGTATCTTCCAAGTTTCGGTAACCAACAAATGCTCCGGTATTAACATCGATAGTTACCATTGCCTCGGTTTGCTCGATAATAAGATATCCGCCGGATTTTAAAGTGACTTTTCTATGTAGAGATTTCTCAATATCGTCTTCAACGTTAAACATGTCAAACAGCGGCCTTTCTCCACTGTAAAATTCAAGGCAGCCAGTTAAACTTGGAATAAAATCGTCTAAGAATTCTAGCAAACGGTGATGAACGCTCTCTGAATCGATTCGTATTTTTTCTACATCGGTTGGAACGAGATCTCTGACAAAACGTAAGGCGAGGTCGAGATCTTCATGAACGATAGCAGGTGCTTTGACTTGTTGAGTCTTTAGCTTGATTCGGTCCCATAATTTCAATAAAAATTCAGAGTCTCGTTTAAGCTCTTCATCTGACGCCCCCTCTGCTGCGGTTCTTACGATATAACCCGCCTTAGATTGTTCATTGTTTTGCAAGATATCCTTGAGCCTCGCTCTCTCCTGCTCATTTTCAATACGTTGTGATATGCCAATATGAGAATTATCTGGCATTAACACTAAATATCGGGATGGTATCGTCAAATGGGTGGTTAAGCGTGCTCCTTTAGTACCAAGTTCATCTTTGATAACTTGTACCGTGATAGTCTGGCCGTCATGAAGTAGCTCATTTATGTCTGGGGTCGGAATGCTTTCTTGTTCCACAGACTCTTGCTCTGTAACCGGCAGAATCTCTGCGGCATGAAGAAATGCCGAACGTTCTCGCCCAATATTTATAAATGCAGCCTGCATGCCAGGGAGCACTCGGATAACCTTACCGCGGTATATATTACCGACAAGTCCTCGGCTTGAGGTCCGCTCAATAAATAACTCCTGTAACATCCCGTTCTCAAGCACCGCGGCTCTACTTTCCTGGGGTGTTACATTAATGAGTATCTCTTCTTTCATTATAAAATTCTTATTAGTTGAATTAGATTCATTTGGTTTGAATCAATACATTATTAATTAACTGGCTATTTAAACGCGATAACAACGTCTAACATCACCTAAAATAGAGTCATAATTACCATGACTTTAACATGACGAAAGCAGTGCTCAGCACTCCTTTAAATCATTAGTATTAGAAACAATCAACAGCTGTCAGTGTTGGACAACCTTTTTAGCGGCTCGTTCACCTAATAAGCTGATTGCTATAAACCTAAAACCATTCGTCTTAAAACTGCGTTTTCTAGAACCAGTCTTGCTAGTACCAGTCTTGCTAGAACCAATCTTGCTAGTACCAATCTTCCTAAAACCAAGCTTTTTTTAAAAAATTAGCGAGTACAGTAATTACCCACTTGCTGGCCATTGTCGTTAGACCCTATTAAGCAGAAGGGAATATTTTGAAAGTTT
>CAJQOL010000224.1 GCA_905479925.1 uncultured Kangiellaceae bacterium
TATTGCGGGTGTGCGGGGCTTTATTCCCGTGGCCATTAAAACCTCTTCGAATCCCATGGTATTTAAGTCTTCGGTATCAACTCGTTTACCAAGCTCTAGCCGCACGCCGGTTAGCTCTATTTGGCGTTGGTAATACCTTAAGGTTTCATAAAACTCTTCTTTACCGGGAACTTGTTTAGCAATATTAAATTGTCCGCCAATCTCTTTGGCTTGGTCAAATAAGGTAACGGCGTGCCCACGTTGAGCCGCTGTAACGGCCGCCGCCAAACCAGCTGGTCCGGCGCCAACAACTGCAACTTTTTTGATTTTTTCCGCTGGTAGAATAACGAGCTTGGTTTCATGGCAGGCTCTTGGATTAACCAAGCAGCTTGTGGTTTTTCCATCAAAGATATGATCTAAACACGCTTGATTACAACCAATACAGGTATTAATTTCATCGGCTCGACCTTCTTTGGCTTTAATGACGAAGTCTGGGTCCGCAAGAAATGGTCTCGCCATTGACACCATATCAGCGTCACCTCTGGCTAAAACTTCTTCGGCCTTTTCTGGCGTATTAATGCGGTTTGAAGTGATAACTGGAATATTAAAATACTGTTTAAAGCGAGCGGTTACCCATGTAAACGCAGCTCTAGGTACTTTGGTAGAGATTGTTGGAATACGCGCTTCATGCCAACCGATGCCGGTATTAATTATGGTTGCACCGGCCACTTCAATGGCCTGACCTAACTTAACCACTTCTTCAAAACTACTGCCGCCTTCAACCAGATCCAGCATAGATAATCTAAAGATGATAATAAATTTATCACCCACCGCTTCACGGACTCGTCTAACAACATCGACGGGAAAACGCATTCGGTTTTGATAGCTCCCACCCCATTGGTCGTCACGTTGGTTGGTTCTTAAGGCCAAGAACTCGTTTAAGAAATAACCTTCCGACCCCATTATTTCAACACCATCGTAACCGGCTTTTTGTGCTTGAAGCGATAAATTTATGAAATCCACAATTTGTTGCTCTAGCTCTTCCGCCGTTGCCGCTTTTGGTTTATTTGGGTTTATTGGCGCTTGGATTGCCGAAGGAGCAATGGGGTTAGGGTTATAGGCATAACGGCCTGTATGTAGGATCTGCATGCAGATTTTAGCACCGTATTTATGAACTTCATCGGTGATTGCTCGGTGCTCAGCGATGTCTTGCTCGGTGACTAACAATTTAGTATGAAGGTGCGTTGCTGCGCGATCATTAGGACCAAAACCACCAGTGACAATCAATCCCACACCACCACGTGCACGCTCTCCAAAATAGGCCTTCATTCGTGCTGCGCCATTAGGCGCTTCTTCTAGCCCGGTATGCATTGACCCCATAAGTACACGGTTTTTTAACTGAGTAAATCCTAGATCAAGAGGACGAAATAAATGTGAATATTGATTGTCAGTCATAATAATTTTCCTGATTTTTCTATTATTAAGTTTGCTGTTTTTTATTACTAAGTTTGCTGCATTCGCTGCTTTAATCGCTACGTTCTACTTATTTAGCTAGTTTTGAACGTCTAACTGGTTTTGAACGTCTAACTGGCTATGAACATCTTACTGGCTTTGAACATCTAACTAGACTTTAACACCGGCATTTTGACACTGTCAAGATCAATTTTGACAGTGTCAAGATTGACAGGTGGGCCGTTAACTTGTTAGATTCTAGTTTTTCTTACCTCATTAATTGAATGGTTCAATAAACGCTATGCCTGAAGAGTCCAATCGGAGCACTTATCATCACGGAGACTTGCGACAGAATTTGATAACCGCAGCAACCGATATGATTAAAGAAAGCGGCATTGAGGGAATATCACTGCGCAAGCTAGCGGCCAAAGTTGGCGTGTCGCGCACTGCGCCCTACCACCACTTTAAAGATAAAAACGAGCTCTTGTGCGCCATTGCTGAACAGGGGTTTCGTGACCGACTAAGCCATTTAGAGCAACGGTATTCGAAGCAAGCCGAACAGACCGAACAAACAAACCAAACCAAGGCAAGCACTCTGCAGTTAAAGCACTATATGCTCGATTACTTAAAGTTTGCTCAAATGAATCCCGAGCTATACGAGCTGATGTTTGGTCGGACGATATGGAAACAGCAAATAGCTAATGAATCACTTAAAAATGCGGCTTACCCAAGTTTTAACCATCAGTTGGAGGTGACAAAACAGTGGCAAGCAAAAGGTTTACTTGACCCCCACGCCAATAGCCTTAGACTGTCACAAGTTATTTGGGGTACCTTGCATGGGGTTGCAAAATTACTCATTGACGGCATTTATACCGATACAGCCCAGGTAGAGGAAATTTGTAGTTGTGCTGCCGAACTCTTTACTAAACAATAACGGATGCCTATAGCGAATTACTTGTGATTGATTACTTGCGATTAATTAGTTGTGACCGATTACTTATGGCCGGTAACTTATGATCGATTACTTATAACTGATAACCCGTAACGAATTACTGACGACTGTTTACCGAATGAGTGGGGTCAAGTCTTTCTTTGCCGCTCTTGCTTTTTAAGTAAACGACTCACCCAACTATAATGGTGTCCCAAGTAATCTCCTATTTCCCTTTGACTATACCCTCCAGAGTAATAAGCTTCATAAATAGCGACCGATTTATCTTTATTCTTATCTTTAAAATAGGTACTAAGTGCATAAACTTTTCTACGCTGTTTTTTGGGTATTTCTGATAAATCTTTTTGACTCTCTTTTGGGAGTTTCGCTAGCACCTTTGTGACAAATTTGTCACTCCCCAGAGCGAAAGTTCAACAAAACACGGGACTTTACAGCCTGTCACCGCGAGGAGGAACGACGCGGCGGTCTCGCTTTATGGTTATTTCATCGCACGTCTAGTTTGAGTGAATACCCTCAATAATTAATCCGCTCGAGAGTCAGCTTCTGCACGACGAAGCAGCTTCTTTTGTTCGCTTTAAACCTTAATCCTAGAACCTAGAACCTAAAACCTAAAACCGAGATCGCTTCGATACCTCGCGATGACAAGCTATAAAACATAACCGAGATCGCACCAATACCTCGCGATGACAAGCTATAAAACATTGCGGAGATCGCGTCGATACCTAGCGATGACAATCTTTATGTCATCACTAGGAGCAACGGCGAGCAGCAACGACGTGACTGTATCGACTCTGCTTTATGCCCGGCTATTTGTTCTGTTAACGCTTAATGGCAGTTCAGGAAATCTCTCTATATCAGAGTAAATAACTTAACTGCTTTTTGTTTCTCCGGCGACGCTTTATTGGCATTAGTCCATTAACAAGCAGTGATTAGAATCTCCATACACCATTTATATCAAGCATTGTAAAATGCTCACCATCGATCCGATTAACCGAAAAGCCATAATCAATGGCGGTATCTTTTGAAAACCAGTATTTATGAGTAAAAGAGAGGGTTAATAACTGCTCCTCATTATCATTAAAATCAACACCCGACGAGCGAGATTTTTCATCGTAATAAACTAGGCCAAAAGTTAGGCCATTTTGTTGCGATGTATATAATGTTGATGACCATTTAATCGTGTTAAAGTCATCCGAAGTGGATAATGATCCCTTATGGTCCCACCCTTTGCCTTGCTCAATATCAGTGTAACGAAGTTGTACGACAGCCACGTTTTCAACATCACTCGAGGAGTAATTAAAGTCCGACGAATCTGAAATTTCACTT